>NZ_JBXVVH010000017.1:0-89810 GCF_057219185.1 Lacinutrix sp. YIN62 | reverse complement strand
GGGACTTATACTAAACCAATTTTTAGCTATATTTGAAAACAGGATTAGGATATAAATAACCTAACCCTGAAATTTTGAACTTACACACTTTTTAGGATAGTGTCTATATATTGCTGCTTTTTATATGGAGTCTGGAGCAGAAATTCTTCAGCAAGCGGCGGTGGTAACTTTAGGCTTATTTACAGGATTGTCAGCAGTGGTTTTTGTTACCAAAAAAGACTTCTCTTTCTTAAAAGCAGGACTTACAATTGGCTTTTTTATCGCTATAGGACTAATTGTTTCTGGAGTTCTTTTTGGATTTAACTTAGGATTGTGGTTTTCTGTAGGGATGTGTTTATTAGCAGGAGGATCTATTTTGTATCAAACATCCAATTTGGTAAATAATTATTCTGAAGATGAATATATACCGGCTTCGTTAGGGTTGTTTGCTTCTTTAATGTTATTGTTTTGGTACGTATTACAAATTTTTATGTCTAGAGACTAGTTTTTAAATTGGGGCGACTTGTTTCTAAAGGGATCAATAAACATGTAATTTCAAGTTATGAAAAACAGTACTTTAGTTCTTTTATTCGCAATATTAGTTTTTAGTTGTTCTACAGATGAAAGCAATGTGGATTCGAATGAAGTCATAATGCAGCAAAGCATACCATTGCAAAATCCTATCAAACAGCTGCTTTATAGTTTTGAAGTATGGCAAAAAGCAGATTTGTCAACAGTTTTCTTGTCACCAGAAGAAGGTTTTGAAACTTATACATTCAATAAAAGATTCTTTTTAAATAGTTTGAAAGATAGCCGTTTGAAAGAATATCGGTTTGTACTAGGTGTTAAGGATGGGAAATTACAAGTTGTATGTGCTGGTGTAGATAAGGATAATGAAATGATTCCCTCTATATTTAAACTTGGAACCCTTAATAGAGGAGCTGTTAATTTGGAAGATGTAGATATGTTAAGAGATCCCTTTGATATTTCTACAATTGATAATGCTAATATTGAAAATCATATTTTGCAGGTAAATGCAGTACTGCCATTACTTAATGGTTGGAATAATGCTTTATTGAGTCCTTCTAATTTAGAATCTAAGGTGTCTTATAATGGAGAACGAATAACATATTTTGCATTACATAAAGATGCCGTTGAATATATGGTAAATAATGAAAATGTAATTAATTTGGAATTGGTTTTCGGGTTGACTCCAAATAATAAAATGACCGCTATGATTTTTGGAAAGAATTATAGGAATGTTATTTTTGATTCTAATAATGGTGTTAATTTTGTTTTAGGTCGTACCAGACCGTGTCCTAACAGATGTAGCTTAAAAAGAATCAATGTGAAACAAGAAATGTATTAGGAATAGCGGTATGGTATTTAAAATTTAGTGTTATCTAATGAAACCATTTTATTTTTTAAAGCATAGATAACTAGGCCAGCAACATTTTTAGATTCGGTTTTTAAGAGTAGATTGTTACGGTGTCCTTCGACAGTTCTAGGGCTTATAAAAAGACTTTCTGCAATATCGTTAGTAGTACATTGCTTACAAATAAGCTCTAGTACTTCAATTTCTCTTTTGGTGAAGTAATTGGCATCAAAATTAGATTTTATTTTTTTATCATTTGGATTAACAATGCTTTCATGAATGTATTGCATCACTTGATCGTCATAATAAAAGCCCTTATGGGCAACTTCGTTTATTGTTTTAAGCATTAATGCCGGAGTACTATTCTTTGCTAAATATGCCACAGCTCCTATAGAGATCATATTTAGAATAAAAGGTTTGCTAAAATAACTAGTTAGTGCGATAACCTTAATCTTGGGGAATTCTTTTCTGATTAATTTTGTGACTTCTACGCCATTCAATTCCGGCATTTTTAGATCTGTAATAACAATGTCTGGGACGGTAATAGCTGTGCGTAATTGCCGTATTAAGTGCTCTCCATTTTCAGCATCAAAAAGAATATTTATAGATTCTTCACTTTCTAGTATTGCTTTAACGCCTTGTCGAAACAATAGCTCATCGTCTGCCAATGCTAAATTTATAGTATTCATATTGTTATTTATTAAAAAGTTTAATTAATTTATATAAAGCAAATAATTGTAGGACTCTATATAAACATGGGGTTATACGTTTTAACTTTGCGTTTGTTCAGGATATTTACAGCGTATTGTGAATTTACTACCGCTATTTTCTATGCTTTCTATGGTAAGCTTACCATTTAGTATTTTTACCCTGCTTTTTATGTTTTGTATGCCAATGCCAGGTTTTTTCTTTATGTTCTTTAGATTAAAACCAATGCCATTATCTTGATAATGCATTATAAAACCAGTCGGGTCTTGTTCCATATAGATAGCCAATTCATTGGCCTTTCCATGCCTTATGGAATTGTTTATTAATTCCTGAATAATTCTAAAAATATGTAGTTGATTGGATTTGCTTAAGTTTGCAGGTTCATCAATTTCATGTTCAATATCTATGCTTGTATGTGCTGTGAATTCTTCAAATAATTCTTCTAATGCAGCTTTAATTCCAAACTTATCTAAAATAGGCGGCATTAAATCGTGAGCTATTTTACGCGCATTTTCTAGAGTATTTGTTGTGATATTTAAAATCTGTTCTAATGCGGTTTTCTGTTTCTCGTTAATATTCTTGTCTATTAAAAGCACATGAGTGGTTAAGCTAACAACATTAAGTTTGGCACTAATAGCATCATGTAAATCTTGAGCTATGCGGCTGCGTTCTAATTCTTGAATAGCAATAGACGTTTGTAGTATCTTTCTTTGGTGTTCAATTTTAAGAGAGGCTTTTTCCTGTTCTTTTTCAATGATTTTTTTCTTGGTATGGTGAAAAAAAGCAATGAGTGTTACGGCCATTATAATTAACAAGCTTACACTTATGCCGACTATGCTTATTATTGTTATAAATGTATTCTCTTCCAAAAAGTGAGGGTTTTTTGTTGGTTAGGAAAACATAAAGATAACATTTAATTTATTTAAGTCTTCCTATAATTCTTATACCATTCAATAAAAACCAATATTTGATAAACTATAAACAGAATGGAATTAAATAGCCATAAGATTTTATCAAGGCTGGAATCAAACGCATTTAAAAAATTACCAGAACAAAAAATTAAAGTGCTGCTAATTAGGTAGATGAATATGCCAGAGTTTACATAGTTAAACGTCATTTTTTCGGTTAGAGAATTGTAAAAGTATAAAACACTGAAAGAGACAATACTAAGAGAGGTGAGTACTATTTCTAATAAATTGAATTTATAATAAAGCGATGGATTATTGAAATATTGTAGGGCTAATAGAAGCGTAACTATTAGAAAGGTGATTAGAATTATTCTTTTCTTTTTGATTTGCCAAAAGAGCGCTCTGTAAAATAAACTCAATAGCATAAATTGTAAAATGAAGTAGTAGTGAGATAAATATAGATTTGATGCTGTCTGAACTTGAAGTTTAATCGTTAGCGTTTGTATAACTAACATAGTAACAAGGTAAAGCCAAAAAATTTTAAATTCTTTAGCTTTACCAGATAATTTCATACTGTATAAAATAACATTTATAAATAAAAATACATTACCTAGGTATATTAGAAAATTTAAAAATGTCATAATCGTTTGTACTTAATCTAATAAACTATTTTGGATCGAATAAAGGACTGTTTACGTCACAAGTATTAGGGCAAGGTGCTGTAAAATCAAAAACACCACTACCGTTTAGTTTATTTACATTAGTTTCTATAGTGCTATCTGGGCATCCGTCAGGTTTTTCGCCTTCTATAATGTCTCTATGTATCCCTTTACAATCTGTTTTAGTGCCTACAATTAATAGTTTTTCTCCATATCCATTGTCTTTGCCTGTTCCATTTTCTGGATTAATAGCCATATAAGCTCGTACACCTGCTTCTGCTGTATTATGAATAACAGCTAGGTTGCCTTCTTTTTGCTCAATAACATTCATTTCTACTAAAGCAGCAATAAGATCTTCGGCAGGAATTAAAAAAGCTTTGCATTTCTCGGGATTAGCATTTTGCCAGTTTTTCGCCCATTCTTGAGCTTTGTTAATAGGAATGGTTTTAATTGTACTCATAGTCTTCCGATAGTTTATTAAGGTTAATAATCGCATAAAACTAAATGATATTATTTACAAAAAAAATTAAAACTATAAAACAGGGGTTTTTACCTGTTTTTTAATAACGGTGATTATGCGCTACTGGGTTTTTATGCTTCTGTTTAGTTTAGCTTAATATTTCCTACAACAATCGAATATTCGATGTTGTAGGAAATACATCAAATTATTAACTAAAAAAACCATTTTATTTATGGAGCCATTTATTGGTCAAATTACTATGTTTGGGGGGAATTTTGCGCCTAGGGGTTGGGCGCTTTGTCAAGGGCAACTCCTTGCAATTTCACAAAATACAGCTTTATTTTCAATCTTAGGAACTACTTATGGAGGTGATGGTAGAACATCCTTTGGTTTGCCAGATTTAAGAGGGCGGATTCCTGTTCAGCAAGGGACTGGTCCAGGCTTAACTCCTGTTCAATTAGGACAACGAGGCGGTGCTGAGCAAACTGTTTTAACTGTTAATGAATTACCAAATCATTTTCACCTTCCTGGAACATTAAAAGGAGGCCTGCCTTGTAATGATGATGACGGTAGTACAAATGAAGCTGCAAATCATGTCTTGGCTAATGCTAGTTCTGGTACACCATTTAATTCAGAGCAAGCTAATGCGGTAATGGGGGCTTCGGTTGCTGTTAATCAGGGTGCTACTGCTGCAACAGGGGGAGGGAGACCTTTTTCAACAAAAAATCCTTACTTGGGAATCAATTTTATTATCGCCTTGCAAGGTGTTTTTCCATCTCGAAATTAAATAAATGAAATGTACTCACAAAAGCCTAGTCTTTTTTAAGTACGATATAAATTGTGCTATTTTTATTTAAATCAATTAATTATGAAAAATAAATACTTATTATTGTTATTATTAGCTCCATTATTTAGTAACGCTCAGGTCTCTCAAGATTTTGAAGGGATACAAGGTGTCGCTTTTACAACTAGTAATGACTGTTATTATTTTGATGCTAACACTGCGACAGAACATACTCTTGAGAATTATGCTGGAGCTTGTGGTATTGTTATTGTAAATTCTCCAGATTTAGGCCCAGATACACTAGGTTTTGAAACGTCTTTGAATCCGACAGGAATAGGCTTCGCTGATTTTGACGCCTTTGGTGTTGCTAATGCTAGCGGAGTGACATCTCAACATTCAGAAGGACCAATAGAAGGAAATAATAGTTTTGTTATGGAGGATATAGATGGTGTGGTTACGATGAAGTTTAATCAAGTAAATTTGGGAGGAACAACAAATCCTGAAGTAAACTTAAAATACCGTTTAGAAACGACTTCATGGGAGGTAACAGATCACCTTAAAGTGTATGTTGTTATAAGTGGTTGTGGAGCATCAACCAGCTTTACACTAATTGATGTTTCTGGTGCGACTATGGATGCTGTTGAGGGGCCAACACAAACATTAACAGCAGATTTAAGTGCTTATGTAGGTTGTATTGCTGAATTGTTTATAGAATATGCTTCAGATTCCTCATCAGAAGAAATGGTTATAGATGATATTAATTTTACAGAAGGCGCGTTAGTAGGAACACTCTCAACAGCAGAAGTGGCATTGGAAAATGATTTTACGATTTATCCAAATCCTTCTAATGGGAGCGTTATACTTAAAAATTCTGGAATAGCCCTAGATAAGGTTGAAATTTCAGATTTAAACGGTCGCATTATTGCTTCTTATGATTTGCATGGGACAACAGAAAATCAAGAGCTTAATATGAGCGAAATATTATCTTCTGGGATGTATTTAATGACAATAACATCACATAAGAATTCAATAGTAAAAAAGATAGTGATTAACTAATAACAGTTTTAAATATAATTTATTAATTAGTCTATTACCAATTCAAATTTTAAGGGGTTAAAATTGTTGAAAACACCTCAATAAACTTTAGTTTGTTGAGGTGTTTTATTAATAATAGGTTTGGTTATATTTTAATTTGACGTTCTATTTGTTGATCTAAAGACATAAATGTTTCCGTTCTAGATACGCCTTTAATAGATTGTATGTCGTTGTTTAGTAAATGCATTAAATGTGCATTGTCCTTACATAAAATCTTAATAAAAATACTCCAGTTTCCTGTTGTATAATGACATTCTAGGACTTCAGGAACCCTTTTTAATTGTTTTACCGCTTCAGGGTTACTTACTGCCTTGTCCAAGTAAATACCTACAAAGGCCATTGTTGTGTAACCTAAAACTTTGGGGTTTATAATAAATTTAGAACCAGAGATTAACCCGGATTTTTCAAGTTTTCGTAAGCGCTGGTGTATCGCAGCTCCAGAGATGCCAACTTGTCGTGCAATTTCTAAAACAGGTGTTCTGGCATCGCTCATTAAGGCGCGGAGTATTTTTTTATCAATACCGTCTATTTGAATATTTTTGTTTATTATTTTCATCGTAAAACACGGTTTACATTTTATAAAAAGTTCATTCTATTGAGTATAGTAAACTTAAAAAAGTATTGTTTTTTTTTAGGGTAACAATGATATGCAATAAATGAAATTCAAAAGATAAAAATACGCAAATGATTTTAAACAGTAAGCAAAACACTTGATTAGATCTATTCTGTTTTGCTTTTTAAGTATTAAGTAAGTTTCTGTAAAACAGCGTGTTTGGCCAACCTAAGACTGTGGCTTAAGTTGGCTAAATACTTTGCAAAACCTATTGATGCATAGGGTTGTAACCTAAATACGGTACTTCTTTTTCATGGAATACAATACCGTAGTCTTCCAGTTCTTTTAAAATTGGGGTGTATATCTCTTTGGTAATAGGAATTTGTACGCCTGGTGTTGTTATTTTGCCATTAATAATGGCTAATGCAGCTATTGCAACAGGTAAGCCAACAGTCTTTGCCATTGCGGTATACGTTTGATCTTCTCCCAAAGTTACCATTGTTGCATCTATTTGGTGTTTTTTACCGTTTAATTCATAACCGAATTTATGATACATTACAATCATATCCTTATCGGTTTCGTCTAGAGTCCAGCTATCCATTAATATTTGTTGAAGAATTTGAGCTGGTGTAGCATCTTTTAAAGTGACTTTTTTTGTTGCGCTAAATAGATCTAACTCAATAAGCTTATCCCAAATAATATCGTCTTGGTCGATTTTTAAACTATGTCTAAATTTTAATTCTACAGAATCTGTTGGACTGTATGGTAAAAAAGAATTAACAAAATCTCTATAGCTCATATTTTCGCTACCATTAATAGTATAACTGTCGTCCGTCATTCCTAAAATCACGAATAAATTCCAGGCACGACTAAAGCCAACACGTCTAATGGTTCCTCTATATAATGTTTTTACATCTTCTAAGCCGTAAATACTTTGGTATTTTAGAGAATCTCGATTTGCATAAGCTTCAAAACGACCAAATTGTTCCACTTCTAAAAACTCAGTACGTCTAAATAAACGGTGATATGGAATGTATTTGTAAGTTCCTTCCTGTAAAAATTTGGCAGCACTTCCTTGCCCTGCAACGACTACGTTTCTAGGATTCCATGTAAATTTATAATTCCATAAATTATTGTCGTTTTCAGGAGCAACTAACCCGCCAGTAAAAGATTCAAAAAGAATCATTTTTCCACCTTGATCAGTAATGCGATCTATTACTTGCATGGCGCTCATATGATCAATGCCTGGGTCGACACCGATCTCGTTCATAAAGACTAATCCTTTTGCTTTAGCTTCTTTGTCTAGCGCTTGCATCTCGCTACTCACATAGGAGGCTGTTACCATATTTTTTTCAAAGGTAATGCAGTCTTTAGCGACTTCTGTATGAAAACGAGCCGGTAGCATGGAAATAACCATATCGGCACCTTTTACTGCAGCTTCTCGAGAAGCTTTGTTAAAGACGTCTAAGACAATTGCTGTAGCGTTCTTATGGTCTTTGGTTAATTTTTTTGCTGCATCTATATCGAGATCTCCAACGGTGATGTGAAGGTTTTCTGTTTCGGATTTATCTAAAAGATACTTTATTAAATAAGATGTGGATTTTCCGGAACCTATAACTAGAATCTTTCGCATAATTGAAATTTGTTAAGTAATTTTGTATTTAGTTTTAATAGGCGAATGTAGTGAAATACAAGCGTTATAAAAACCCAAAATATAAATTTTATTATAGCATAAAGAGGGTTTTATGTTTGTGTTAGCTATTGCGTTTAAAGGGATTTTTTAAAAAATAAAAGAAGAAAATAGATGAATAAGACTATTTTAATTACGGCTGCTATTTTAGGGGTTTTAGGGATTGTTTTAGGGGCTTTTGCAGCACATGGTTTAAAAACAGTGATAGGGGTAGAATCCTTGCAGTCTTTCGAAACAGGAGTAAGATACCAAATGTATCATGCATTATTATTGTTGTTTGTAGGTGGTATGGACATTCTTAATGGTAAAATAAAGAAAGCGATTTTTTATATGGTGGTGTTAGGTCTAGTGCTGTTTTCAGGGTCTATTTACGGTTTAGCAACGAACTCGCTTTCTGCTTTTAATTTTAAGAGTATTGCTTTTATTACTCCAATAGGAGGCCTCCTTTTAATAATGGCTTGGATAGTTATGTGTGTTGGGTTTGTAAGGCTAAAAGATAATTAATTTCTTTATTTAACCTCTGTTTTTATAATAATCATTAATTTTACAGCTTAAACAAGATAACTAAATTATGGTAAACCATACAGAATCTACAAAAACGATTTCGCTTGAAAAATACGGAATCAAGAATGCCAAAGTACAATACCAATTGACTCCAGACCAACTCCATAATACTGCTATAGAGAAGGGGCAAGGTGTTGAAGCATCTTCAGGAGCTTTAGCAGTAAATACAGGTGAGTTTACAGGACGTTCTCCAATGGATAGGTTTATCGTGAAAGACGATATTACCAAGGATCGCATTTGGTGGGGGAATATAAACCTTCCTTTTGATAGTGATAAATTTCAAAAACTATATGATAAAGTAGTCGATTATTTGTCAGAAAAAGAGGTGTTCGTAAGAGATAGCTATGCCTGTGCAGATGAGAATTATAAATTGAATATTCGTGTGATTAATGAGTATCCATGGAGTAATATGTTTGCGTCTAATATGTTTTTGCGTCCTACAGAAACGGAGCTGAAAGATTTTACACCAGAATGGACTATTGTAAATGCGCCAGGGTTTATGGCCAATGCGGAAGAAGATGGAACACGTCAGCATAACTTTGCAATCTTAGACTTTACTAGAAAAATTGCGTTAATAGGCGGAACAGGCTATACTGGCGAAATTAAGAAAGGTATTTTTTCTGCACTTAACTTTATACTTCCAGTATTTAAAAATACTTTACCAATGCACTGTAGTGCTAATGTTGGTAAAGATGGAGATACAGCTATTTTCTTTGGGTTGTCTGGAACAGGGAAAACAACCTTATCTACAGATCCAGAACGTAGTTTAATTGGAGATGATGAGCATGGTTGGACTAGTGAAAATACAGTCTTTAATTTTGAAGGCGGATGCTATGCTAAGGTTATTAATTTATCAGAAAAGCAAGAACCAGAAATTTATGGTGCTATAAAAAGAGGAGCAATCCTTGAAAATGTGATAATGAATGGAGAAGGAGAAGTCGATTTTGAAGACACTTCTATTACTCAAAATACAAGAGTGAGTTATCCTATTAATCATATTAAAAATATAAAAGTGCCTTCTATAGGAGAGAATCCTAAAAATATATTCTTTTTAACAGCAGATGCTTTTGGTGTATTACCTCCAATTTCAAAGTTAACGCCAGGGCAAGCAGCCTATCATTTTATTTCAGGATATACGGCTAAAGTAGCTGGTACAGAAGCTGGAATAAATGAGCCTGTCCCAAGTTTTTCTGCATGTTTTGGAGCGCCTTTTATGCCTTTACATCCTACAAAATACGCAGAGATGTTAAGTCAAAAAATGCAAGAAGCAGGTGTTACGGTATGGCTGGTAAACACAGGTTGGACTGGAGGGCCTTATGGAGTGGGTACTAGAATGAAATTAAAATATACGCGTGCAATGATTACTGCCGCAATGGATGGTAGTCTTGAAGCGGCTAATAAAGGGCAATATCATACACATTCGGTATTTAAAGTGGCGCAACCAAAAACATGCCCTAACGTACCTACAGAAGTGTTAAGTCCAAGACAAACCTGGAACGACGATGAAGGGTATTATAATACAGCAGATAAGTTAGCGGTTTCTTTTAGAGATAATTTTAAGCAATTTGAAGCCGATGCTAATGCTGCTATATTAGCTGGCGCACCTAATGTTAGATAAGTTTTTTTGACGCTCATATAATAACGAGTTTATAATATTTAAAAGCTCTTAAAGTTTACTTTAAGGGCTTTCGTTTTTGAATAGAATAAGATAAATGATATAACTGCAATTGGCGGTAGAAGAAAGTATAAATGTTATATTAATTTGTGCTTAAACCTTAATAAACAAAAATAAAAAAGGCTTCTCATCATTGAGAAGCCTTTTTTATTTTTGTTTCTATAAAATTATTTTTTGTTTACAGAATCAATATATTTTTTTAGAGCCATAGACATTGAAGGCGTTTCTGGTGTTGGAGCTGCAATGTCTACTCTTAAGCCTCTAGCTTCTACTGCTTTTATGGTTGTGTTGCCAAAAACAGCAATACGTGTATTGTTTTGTTTAAAATTAGGGAAATTATGAAATAAGGATTCTATTCCAGATGGGCTAAAAAACACTAGAATATCATAAGTTACATTTTCTAAATCAGATAAATCGCTAATTACAGTTTTGTAAAAAACAGCTTCTCTCCAGTTTACTCCCAAATCATTTAGAATTCTAGGAACTTCAGGCTTTAATTTGTCTGTAGCAGGTAATAAAAAGGCTTCGTCTTTGTATTTCTTTATAAGTGGCGAAAGTTCTGAGAATGTGCGTTTCCCTACATAAATTTTACGCTTTCTGTATACAACATACTTTTGAAGGTAATAAGCGACTGCTTCAGATTGGCAAAAATATTTCATTGTATCTGGTACTTTGAAACGCATTTCTTCAGCAACTCTAAAAAAATGATCTACGGCATTTCTACTGGTTAAAATAATGGCCGAAAACTTACTTAAATCTATTTTTTGTAGCCTAATCTCTTTAGAAGGCACGCCTTCTACATGGATGAAAGGGCGGAAATCGATTTTTACTTTTTGTCTTTCGGAAAGATCAAAATAAGGCGAATTTTCTATTTTAGGTTCTGGTTGTGAGACTAAAATTGTTTTCACTTTCATAGTTTAGCTGCTTTTGTTATATAATCTTAGATGCTTGTAATTAACTTATACAAAATTACGTAAGGGGAAATTTCGAGTGCGCAAAGATACAAAATAAAATAAAAGAAATTCTTTTTAATTATATTTTGATTTTGTTTAAAAAAGGAAAAGAGACCAATGCAATTGATGCTAAGTAGAATAACGATTATAGGAGTAAATAAGTAGGTGCTGGACTGTGTTGTATAGATTAAAACACCATTAATAGGAATTAAAAGAAGGCCTAAAAAATTTTTGTAACTTATTTTTTGAAACAAGTAATCGTTAATAATAGAGTCAATAGTTAAAATACTAGCTATTAGGCGTTCTATGAGTACTTTTATTAAGATAAATAAAGCAATGGCAAAGCCTATTTTAAAGATATGTAGCTCCGATACATAAGTAATACCATGAGTATTATTATAAAAAATATAGCCTAATAAGGTTAGTCCAATAACAAGATTCCCAAATAGTAAGGCCTCAAAGCCATCTAAGAATTTTTGATCACGAGAATATACTTTTAAGTATTTAAAATTTACCATAAGAGACGAGAAGTCATTGAAGCGTTTAGGCTGCAATAATTTTGCAGATGCTATAAGTAGCAGGCCCACCATTATTAGAATGGTATAAATCTCTGTAGAAACTAATTCTCTTAGCATTTTACGAAATTATTATATTTATTTATAATGAGACTTGTTAATATTAATAAATATTTAAAAAACGTGTCTTTTAAAAAATGTACATTTGCCACAAAGAAAACTATTTAATGCAAGACGCAATCATCATTATTCCTACTTACAATGAAATTGAGAATATAGAAGCTATTATAAGAGCGGTTTTTACTCAAGAAAAGGCTTTTGATATTTTGATTGTAGACGACAATTCCCCTGATTTAACAGGCGCAAAGGTAAAGGAACTTCAAAAAGAATTTCCAAAGCGCTTATTTTTGGAGTCTCGAGATCAAAAATCGGGGTTAGGAACAGCTTATATTCACGGTTTTAAATGGAGTTTGACCAAAAATTATGATTATTTTTTTGAGATGGATGCCGACTTTTCGCATGATCCAAAGGATTTAATAAAACTGTATAATGCTTGTCATACAGGAGATGCAGATGTAAGTGTGGGATCTCGTTATGTTAAAGGGGTCAACGTTGTAAATTGGCCGTTAGGAAGAGTTATTCTGTCTTATGGCGCTTCAATTTATGTACGATTAATAACGGGTATGCGAATTCAAGATACTACAGCGGGTTTTGTTTGTTATAAACGAGCTGTTTTAGAAACCTTGAATTTAGATGCAATTAAATTTGTTGGATATGCTTTTCAAATAGAAATGAAATTTAAAGCTTATTTAAAGCAGTTTAAAATAGTAGAAGTACCAGTAATATTTACCGATAGAACTAAAGGAGAATCCAAATTAAGTTCAGGAATTATTTCAGAAGCTATTTTCGGAGTTATAACGATGAAATTAAAAAGTTTATTTAAAAAGAATTAAAAATGAGCGAGAGAATAACACTTATTAAGAACGCTAAAATTGTAAATGAAGGTTCTATTTTTAATGGGGATATTTTAATTGAAGGAGAATATATAAAAGAAATAGGCGCTTCTATTAGTGCAAAATCTGCAGATGTTCATGTTTTTGATGCTGAAGGAAAGTATGTTATTCCCGGAGCAATAGACGATCAGGTACATTTTAGAGAACCAGGCCTAACACATAAGGCTAATATAGAAACAGAATCACGGGCAGCAATTGCAGGAGGGATCACCTCGTTTATGGAAATGCCAAATACGAACCCGCAAACCACAACCATAGAGAAGCTAAATGAAAAATTTGAGATTGCTAAAAACACCGCTTATGCAAATTATTCATTTATGTTTGGAGGTACAAACGATAATTTAGATGAAATTTTAAAAGTAGACCCTCAACAGGTTGCAGGGTTAAAATTGTTTTTAGGATCATCGACAGGAAATATGCTGGTGGATAACCCAGAAGTATTGGAGAAAATATTTTCAAGTACCGACTTATTAATAGCGGTGCATTGTGAGGATGAGGAGACAATAAAAGCTAATACAGAGATCTATAAGGAGCGTTATGGAGACGATATACCTTTAAGATTTCATCCTATAATAAGAAGTGAAGAGGCTTGCTACATTTCATCATCTAAAGCAATAGAGTTAGCTAAAAAAACAGGAGCTAGATTACATGTGTTTCATTTGTCTACAGCCAAAGAAACGGCGCTTTTTGATAATAAACTACCTTTAAAAGATAAGAAGATTACAGCAGAAGTTTGTGTGCACCACTTATGGTTTAGTGATAAGGATTACGAAGAAAAAGGGACGTTTATAAAATGGAATCCTGCTGTTAAAACAGAAAAAGATAAAACGCAATTACTAAAAGCGCTATTAGATGATAGAATAGATGTTATAGCTACAGATCATGCACCACACACTTTAAAAGAAAAAGAAAATGTGTATACTAAAGCGCCTTCTGGAGGGCCCTTAGTACAACACGCATTGCCTGCATTATTAGAAATGCATCATCAAGGAAAAATTTCAATTGAAAAAATTGTAGAAAAAATGTGCCATAATCCAGCGGTTTTATTTCAAATCGAAAAACGCGGTTTTATTAGAGAAGGGTATTTTGCAGATTTAGTAATTGTAGATTTAAATAGTCCATGGACCGTTAATAAAGATAATATACTGTATAAATGTGGTTGGTCTCCTTTTGAAGGGACTACTTTTAAATCTAGAATATCACATACCTTTGTTAACGGAGGTTTAGCTTATAAGAATTTTAAATTTTATAACACTCGTTTTGCAAAGCAATTAACTTTTAATAGATAATGGAAATAAGAAAAATCACATATTTACTGTTAGTGCTTTTTTTGAGTGCATGTTATGAGGTGAAAAAACCTGAAAAACCTGAAAAATTAATATCTGAGGATAAAATGGTGGCTGTTTTGGTGGATATGTCAATAGTGTCATCTGCTAAAGGTGTAAATAAAAAAGCCTTTGAAGATAATGGTGTTGTTCCAGATGAGTACATCTATAAAAGGAATGATATCGATAGTATTACATTTGTAAAGAGTAATGAATATTATGCATTTAATATTAAAGTTTATGATAGGATTTATGCTCGAGTAAAAGATAGTTTAACTAAGCTTAGAGATCACTATAAAGCGATAGAAGAAAAGGAGAAAAAGGCGCAAATAATTGCGGATTCAATAAAAAGAAGTGGGAAACGTAATATGAAAAGTTTACAGCCTAAAAAACTTAAGGTTATTAAATAGAATTAGGGAAAACGGGAGGAGAACTTTTAAGTGCCTATGTCTTTTAAATACTGTGTTGAAACTTCTTTTATGCTCTCGGAAACAGGTTTAAATTCAAAGTTTAATTGTGTTTTTAACTTCGAGTGATTATAATGTGAAGTGTTTAATAAAGAGGCGGCTAATTGTTTCGAGAGTACTCTGCGTTTCCCAGTAAGTTTATGTTTTAGCCAATCTAATCGCCAGCCTATTTGTAACAAGTTATTTGTTGCTTCTTTTTTAGGAGGAGCAACACTTAACGCTTTTGCACAAGTAGATAGAAAATCTTTATAACTCCAATTTTCGGCAACAATAATAAAACGCTCATTTTTTATGTTGCTATCCATCAAAGTCACCATGCTTTTTATAACATCATTAACTGCTACAAAACCAGCATAACCAGAAGTATAATAGGTTAGCCCTTTATGTACTGTTTTTAGTAAAGAACCACTGCCGTAATTCCAAATGCCGGGGCCAATAATAACCCCTGGATTTACAATTACGGCATCTAAACCTTCTTGAGTACCACGCCAGACCTCTAATTCGGCACCATATTTTGAGATAGAATAAACGCTATGATCTCTTTCGGGATTCCATTCTGTATTTTCGGTAATAGGGATCTTATTTTTAGCCTCACCTACGGCTGCAATGGAGCTTACGTAACAGAGTTTTTTTATAGTATGCGAGAGGCATAGATTAACAATGTTTGCTGTGCCATCTATGTTTGTTTTTTGTAAAAGATCAAATTTATCGGGTTCAAATGAAACGAAAGCAGCACAATGATAAACGTGAGTGATGTTTTTAAAAGCTTCATTTAAAGCAAAAATATCGTTTAAATCGGCAGTTACCCATTCTATGGCATTGAATATTGATTCCGCATCTTTAGAATAATATGAGAAAATACGTTTTACAGTATTAAATTTTTTTTCATTTCTATAAATAGCACGAACCGTTTTCTTTTCATTAATGAGATGGTATAATAAATGTGCACCAACTAAGCCTGTTCCTCCAGTAACTAAAATCATAGGACTAAAATAAAGAATTATTCAATATTGTTTACTAGTTCTGCATTGATTTTTATCTTTGTAAGCATTAAGTTAAAAATAAGCAAAATGGCTAATAAATTTGTAGAAGAACTACGATGGAGAGGAATGGTGCATGATATCATGCCAGGAACAGAAGCACAATTAGAAAAAGAAATGACAACAGCCTATATTGGCTTTGATCCCACGTCAGATTCTTTACATATAGGAAGTTTAGTGCCAATAATTTTATTAGTGCATCTGGAAAAAGCAGGGCATAAACCAATTGCTTTGGTAGGTGGGGCAACAGGAATGATTGGAGATCCTTCTGGGAAAAGTGATGAGCGAAATTTGTTAGACGAATCTACATTGGCACATAATGTTGCTGGTATTAAAAGTGTATTATCTCGTTTTTTAGATTTTGAGGCATCCTCCAAAAACGCACCTGTTTTAGTCAATAATTACGATTGGATGAAGCAGTTTTCTTTTATTGATTTTGCAAGAGATGTAGGAAAGCGTATTACTGTAAATTATATGATGGCAAAAGACTCTGTAAAGAAACGTTTGTCGGGAGAAGAAGGTAGCATTGGAATGTCTTTTACCGAATTTACATACCAGTTAATACAAGGCTACGATTTTTTTCATTTGCATAAAACAATGGGATGTAAACTACAAATGGGAGGAAGTGATCAATGGGGGAATATTACTACAGGTACAGAATTGGTGAGACGCATGAATGTAGGTGATGATACAGCAAAAGCATACGCTATGACCTGCCCGTTAATAACCAAAGCCGATGGCTCTAAATTTGGAAAGAGTGAAGGCGGTAATGTTTGGTTGGATACAGCGAAAACATCAGTTTATAAGTTCTACCAGTTTTGGCTTAATACTACAGATATTGATGCTGAAAAATATATCAAGATTTTTACATTCCTAGATAAGGAAACTATAGAAGCCTTAATAGCAGAACATAAAGAAGAACCACACTTACGTATCTTGCAGAAACGTTTGGCGCAAGAGGTCACTACTTTTGTGCATTCTAATACCGATTTTGAAAATGCTAGAAAAGCATCGGGGATTTTATTTAGTAAAAATTTTAATGCAGATATTAGAACATTAGACGAGGATTTATTTTTAGATGTTTTTGAAGGCGTACCTCAGGCAGAGGTGTTAAAAACAGAGTTAGAAGAAGGCTTGGATATGATTGCAGCACTGGCAGCAAAAACTAATTTCTTAGGTAGTAATGGTGAGGCACGTAGAGCATTAAAGGAAAATGCTGTTTCTGTAAATAAGAGCAAAGTAAAAGAAGATTATAAAATTAAGACTACAGATTTGATACATGATAAATATGTCGTCTTAGGTAAAGGTCGTAAGAATACGTATATTTTGAAAGTTGTTTAAAAATTATATGTTTAAATAGTAAAGAAGCCTGTAATGCTGGGAGGCAAAACAGGCTTCTAAAATTAGTTAACCAACTAAAAAACTAATTTTTCTTTTTCATAACACTATCTCTAAAAAGTTTAATCAATCAATAATCTACAAATAGTGCTATATTATAGTCTCCTGTTTTTTACTAACCTTTCATTTTTTTTAAAAAAATATTGATTTAATGCTTAGTATTTAAGAGTGTTAATATATGTTTTTTTTTTTTTTTTTTTGTAAATGGTTGATTTTTAGGTTACTGAAAAGCTTGTTGTATTGTTTAAAAATAAAAGTGTGATACGCTTTTATTTTAGATCGGATTGTTTATTGTGGAGTTCGCGTATGTGCTGGCTAAAAAATAAAAGTATTTTAGCAAGTATTAAAGCGCCATTAGATTACAGCCTCGAATATCACTATTATCAAATCTTCCTATGATTTCAAATGTGTTGTTCTCGTATACACGACCAAGATCTTGAGTTGCAATGAATGCACAGGAGTTTAAGTTTGCTAAATCTATAATGTTTATGCCTCCTGTTTTTCCAGAACTTTGAATAGTTAAAGCATCTTCTGTGTCTCTAGTTAATATTTTCATCCAGTTAGAACTATTAAAAAGGCCATTGCCTTTGGAGTAGCCTTGACTTAAAAGCTCAGTCATTCCATATTCACTATGGATGTGTTTTACACCAAACCCCTTTTTTAAAATGCGATGTAGTTCTTCTCTAATTAATTCTTTTCGTCTACCTTTCATTCCGCCAGTTTCCATTATAATAGTGTTTTTTAGAGTAAATGAATTGATTTCTATTAAATCTAATAATGCAAAAGAAACACCTAACAATAGTATTTTTTTTCCTTCAGCATCTAAACGGGTTAATGTATTACTCAATTCAGATAAATTATCTAAATAAAAGCCACTTTCAGGATGTTGGGAGGTTTTAATCATGGCATCTGCCATGTAAACGAGAGAAGAGCCTTCTCGTTCCAAATAGCTAGGCAATAAAGCGAGTATAACATAATTTTCAATAGCTCCATAGGTAGTTTCAAAACCTTTAGTAAAACTTTTTTCATAAATGGAGAGGTCTGTAATATGATGCTTACTTGTTATGCTTCCTGTTGTGCCACTACTAGTGAAGGTTTTTTTTATAGAATTGTTATTACTTAAAATGGCATGTGTTTTAAAAAATTGGATTGGGAGAAACGGAATGTCTTTAATGTGGGTGATCTCACTAGGGTGTTTGTATAATAAATCACAAAAAGAACGATAGACCGGATTGTTTTCAAACTGATATTTAAAAACTTGCATTGTGAGGTCTTCAAAATCGGTTTCGGTTTTAATGTTAAAAATGGTTTTTGGATCTATCATTATATTGCTAAATTGAGCAGGTTTATAGTTGTATTTATACCCTGTAGGAAACGGGTTTAATACTGTCTTTAAAACAAAAATAAAGAAAATAAAAAAGAGCGTTATCAAGGATAACGCTCTTTTGAAATAATAGAGGTTAAAAAGCTTATTCAATAACTAATTTCTTTGTTATTGTAGCTTCATTTTGATTTAACCTTAAAATGTAAATACCTGTTTTTAAGTCTGTAACGCTTAAACGGTTGTTGTTTAAGGTTTGAGAAAGGATTTGCTTTCCTAAAATATCAAATACTTCAACATTAACAGTTGCATTAGATGCTGTTTCAATATTTACAAACCCAGTATTTGTTGGGTTAGGATATATATTGAAAGATGTTGCGTTATGTGTTGCTGTAGTTAGTGTATTGTCGTTGGCGGCACCAGGTGTTCCAAGGTCTCCACTTCCATAAGAACTTACTGCTACAGACCAGTTGGCGCCATTATCGTTAGCGATATTGTCTAAAGCATTCATGGCTAATTCCATACTCGCTCCAGTAGGATCTGGAAAAGTAGAACCATTATCCCAAATCACTTGGTCTATTATCGTAGCACTACATTCAAGTATAATTCCGTCTGTACTATTCCCTAAGGAAATGTCATTATTATAAGAGTAGTCTAAAGAAAGTCCGCCATTAGGTGTTGCTCCATTTCCTATAACAATAAAGCCATTAGATGGAACTACTACCGATGATGCTATGGTGTGTGTTTCAGAGACAGAAACATCGTCCTTAATAATCCAGCCTATCATATCAATAGGCGCAGCAGTAGTATTATAGACTTCAAAATACTCGCCATTTGGATCGGCACCTGCAGCAACTGGATTTTGCATGATTTCAGTAATGATAAGGTCACCAGCATTAGGGCAAGCAATATTAGCACAAATTGGACTAGTGATGTTTCTTGTGAAATTACAGTTGCTATTTGCTATGTCTCCAACAAAGGTCACAACAGCATCAGTACCTTCATTTATTCCAGTAATGGTTATAGTGCCAGCGGCATCCGTACTTGGATCACCATTCGTTAGGTCAACCACTCCAGAATCTGAAGTTACCATGTAAGTTGAAGTGCCACCTCCTGTAAAATCTAGTGTTGTAGTATAGGTGTCAACTCCATTTGTAACGGCATCACAAGTAGAATTTATAGTTTCGATTAGTAAATCACAAGGGAATGCAATACTAAAGGTTATCGTTTCAGAGCTAATTACACCGCCGTTTCTCATTAAGTTAACTGTAACTTGGTATTCTTCTCCATTTGTTGTAGGGCTAATGATAAAAGGATTTGTTACATTAGGAGAAAGAGCAGGAGCACCGCCGTTTAAAGCTACAGAAATGTCAATTGTATCTCCATCAGTAGTATTCGTAGTAGAGAAATCAATGTCAACACTCGCAGTTCCCGAAGGAAGAACAGCCATATCTGATGGTGAATTTATAATTATAGTTGCAACGGCAGCTCCAAAGGTTTGTCCGGTATTAATGGTGCCATTAGTAGATGCTATTGGCGAATTCCATGTAAAATCCTCATAGTCCGTACCAGAACCTACTAATTGAAGTGACTCTGTAGGTAATGTAGAGCCGCTTTCAGAAACACCAATATTTATAGATGTTTGACCGTTTGCTACTCCATCTGTAGCGATAAAGTCTCCTTCGTAGCTTAAAAATTGAATGAATGTTCCATTGTTGCTTAATGCAACACCGTCTGGGCTTCCGTTTTGTAAGCCAACAATGGCAAAAAATAAGGTGCCATAGCCAGACCCTCCTTCGTTAGGAATAGTTCCAGATAAAGGGGTTTCATTGTATGAAGCTCCACCATTACCATTGTAAGGGGTAAGGGTGTAAGTTGATAAGTCTGTTCCAGCAGGACCAGCAATTTCAACACCTTCATTAGCGTCACTTCCATTACCATTATCATAATGTATTTCATTAATGAAAACGGTGGTTTGCCCAGAGGCAAACGAGGCAATAAAAATTGTAAAAATTAAAAAATAAAGTTTTTTCATAATTGTAGTTTAATATAAATTAGGGCTGTAAATATACAAAGAAAATATACGGTGAATATCTTGATAGCCAACAATCTTAACAGTAACATAACAGAGAATATATTTTAATATTCGGTCTAAAGGTTGTCGTGTTGTATTCTAATGTTTAAGGGGAGTAATGATGTTACCTTATTGTTATTAATTTTAGAGTTCTTATTTTCTAGAGGAATAGTTTTATCTTTACCTTAACATAAACTAAATCATTTTTTAATGGATAATACGGAGGTTAAAATATTATTGGTAGACGATGAGCCTGATATTTTAGAGATAATAGGATATAATCTATCAAAAGAAGGGTATCAGGTCATTACCGCAGACAATGGACTTGAAGGCGTTAAAAAAGCAAAAAAGGAAACCCCTCAGCTTATAGTGCTAGATGTTATGATGCCTGAAATGGATGGTATTGAAGCCTGTGAAAATATGAGAAAACTACCAGAACTAAAAGATTCTATAATAACATTCCTAACCGCAAGAGGTGAAGATTATTCTCAAGTCGCTGGTTTTGATGCAGGTGCAGATGATTATATAACAAAGCCTATAAAACCTAAAGTGTTAGTAAGTAAGGTGAAAGCGCTGTTAAGGCGATTAAAAAAAGAAGAAGTTAGTAGTACCCTTATTAAGATTGGGGATTTAGTCATTAATAGAGATGAATATAAGATTGTATTAAAGGGCGCTGAAATTCTATTACCAAGAAAAGAATTCGAATTACTTTCCTTATTAGCTTCTAAGCCGGGTAAGGTCTTTAAACGAGAAGAAATCTTAGATAAAGTATGGGGCAATGAGGTTGTTGTTGGAGGTAGAACAATAGATGTGCATATTCGTAAACTAAGAGAAAAAATAGGTGATGATTGCTTTAAGACTGTTAAAGGCGTGGGGTATAAATTTGTAGAGTAATGCAAATAAAAAGATCGTATAAATTTGCTTTTAAAACCTCGTTTTTAATAACCGCAGTATTAACACTCTCAGTGAGTGTTTTTTTGTATGTATATCATGAAGTACATTGGCCTTCTGTTGTTTTGTTTGCAATTGTATGTTATGCTACATCCTTTTTTGTTACTCAATATCGCGTTCAAAATTTTATATACCGAAGGGTAAAAAAAATATATGATGATTTAAAGTTGTTGGAGTCTACATCTTTTAGTAAGGAGCGTATAACTACGGATATGGCAACACTTACCGAAGAAATTGATAAATATGCTAAAGGCAGAAAGTTAGAAATAGAAACGTTAAAAGTAAGAGAAGAATATAGGAAAGAGTTTTTAGGTAATGTCTCTCACGAGTTAAAAACGCCATTGTTTACAGTACAAGGCTACCTAGAAACGTTATTGGACGGCGCTGTAAATGATGAAAAAATAAGAGATAAATATTTAGATAGAGCAAATAAGGGAGTGGAGCGCCTTATCTACATCGTAAAAGATTTGGATATGATTACAAAGCTGGAAGTAGGGGATTTAAGATTACATATTGAATGTTTTGATATTGTTGAAGTTGTAAAAAGTGTTTTTGAACTTTTTGAAATGAAGGCTTTTAAGAAAAAAATATCGTTAATGTTTGATATGGATTATAATGCTCCAATTATGGTGAAAGCAGATAAAGAACGGGTGCAACAAGTGCTTACAAATCTTATTGTAAATTCAATTAAATACGGAAGAGAAAAGGGGACAACAGAAGTAAGTATTGAGAATTTAGTTAAAAATAAAGTTATAGTTAGAGTTACAGATAATGGGGAAGGAATAGCTTTTGAAAATATACCTAGATTGTTTGAACGCTTTTATAGAGTGGACAAAACAGGTTCAAGGCAAGTTGGAGGATCTGGTTTAGGCTTATCGATTGTAAAACATATTATAGAAGCGCATGATGAAAAGATATATGTAGAAAGTGAAATTGGGGTAGGAAGTGAATTTTCATTTACGATGGAAAAGGTTGAATAAAGAAGCAAAATTTGGAGATTTATATGACACATTTAATCCTTTATAATGTTTAACTTGTTTTAATAATTCAAATTTAAAATCATCTTGGTTACAGCTAGGCACGAGATGTAAATCTTTTAACATGGTTGCTAAGTACTCTTGTTCAAATTGACCGGGTGTTGGGATAAAAAACGCTTTTTTTCCAATTTTGGCTAAATCCATAATTGTAGTATATCCTGAGCGGGATAGAATAATGTTACTCGCATTAAGAGCTTTTTCTAAAGCTTTACTTTGCATAAAATTATATATGGTAAAATGGTCTTTTTGGATAATAGATTGTTGTTGTTCAACTTGTCCTTTAACAAAAAGAATTTTGCCATTAAAAAGGGTTAATTCTTCTAATAATTTTTTTTCTAATAATGTACGTTGTGGTTCTGGTCCAGAAAGCAAGACCATTAAATCATAAATCACAGGTGTCGCGATTTTTTTAAACCGGCTTAAAGGTCCTAAGTACTTTATGGTTAAAGCAGTATTATTACGACTTAATATACCGCTTAAATTAGGAGGGTTTTGGTTGTCGGGAATCCAGCATTCTTCGAATTTTTTAATAACGTGTTGGTGTAACTTTGAACTTAGCCAAGTCGTCTTTCCGCTTAAAACGTTTAATTGATGAGTGATAAATACACTGGGAATGTTTTTGGAGATAACTCCCAGCCTGTTGTCGGATATAATGCCATCTATGTGATGTCTTTTTATTAATCGTTTTGTCGCTTTTTGTTCTTCATAAATGGTTTTAATAAGTTTAGGAGTGTTCATTAAAAGTTTCCATTTAAATAAATATGCTTTTTTGGCATAAGTAATATTATAGGCTGGTAACTCATCGAAAATTAAATTAGGAAATTCTTTTTTTAATAAGTTAAGAGCAACACCATCGCTAGCTATAATGGGAATAAAATCGTGATGCAAGAGTGCATTAATAATGGGAATGCATCTAGTCGCATGACCTAATCCCCAGTTTAAAGGTGCTACTAAAATTTTTTTTTTCATACTCTATATATTGCCCTTTTATGGGATATTTTAGCCTTTAAACGGTTTTTTTAATAAAGAAATATGGTGACTGTAAGACTTTGCTAAAATCCATATAAAATCAAAGATAAAGATAATAGCGAACAATTATATTTCCTTAATTTTGCGAAAACATTAAGATATTGTGGGAAGTAAGAATAAGCTCAAAAGATTTAACGAAAATGAAACTTTTAAAAATGTATTTCAGCCAACGCGGGAAGCTTTAGTAGAAGGAGAATACAATTTAAAAGGGAATTGGAATAAAACGGTTTTTAAAAATGAAAACCCTATAGTTTTAGAATTAGGTTGTGGAAAAGGGGAGTATTCTGTTGAACTAGCAAAGAGAAATCCAAACAGGAACTATATAGGAGTAGATATTAAAGGAGCAAGATTCTGGAGAGGAGCAAAAACAGCACTAGAAGAAAATATAACAAATGTTGCTTTTTTGCGCACTCAAATAGAATTGATCGATTATGCTTTTATCGAAAATGAAGTTGATGAAATTTGGATTACATTTCCAGACCCTCAGATAAAATATAAGCGAACCAAGCACAGAATGACCAATGCAGCGTTTTTAAAGCGGTATAAAAAGATTTTAAAACCAGATGGAATCATGCATCTTAAAACAGATAGTGAATTTATGCATGGTTATACGTTGGGACTCTTACATGGAGCAGGTCATGAAGTGCTATATGCAAACCATAACGTTTACAAGCAAGAAGGAAGTCCAAAAGAAGTAACAGCTATTCAAACGTATTATGAAAGTCAGTATTTAGAGCAAAACAAACCAATTACGTATATTAGATTCAAAATTAAGTAACCTTGAACATTTCATTTATATTTCTTTTAGGTTTCGTTCTTGCATTAGTTGGTGTAATCCCTCCAGGGTTATTAAATATGACAGCAGCAAAGGTTAGTATAAAAGATGGGCATACACGAGGCTTAGTGTTTTCTGTTGGAGTTTGTGTAGTTGTGATTATTCAAACATTGATAGCACTTGAATTCGCAAGATATTTAAGTCGTAACCCTGAAGTTGTAGATATATTACAGCGTGTTGCTTTTGTTATTTTTGTGTTAATAACCATTTATTTTTTGTTGCTCGCTAAAAAGAAAGATGCAAGAGCAGATGTTGAAGCCAATTTAAAGAGTAAAAAAAGCAGTTTTTTTCAAGGCGTTTTTTTGTCTAGCTTAAATATTTTTCCAATCCCTTACCATGCATATACTAGTATAACACTAGCAAGTTTTGGTTGGTTAACTTTTGAGACAATGAGTATATATAGTTATGTGGCAGGAGCTGCTATGGGAACTTTTGTTATGCTTTATGTCTATGTGTTTTTCTTTGAAAAAATAAAAAGTAAAAAGATAAAGTCTCAAAAAAGTATGAATTATAGTATTGGAATTATAACTGCAGTAATTTCAATAATTACTTTGATTAATATTATAAAAGAATGGTGAGTCTTAATTATGTAATGATAAGATGAAGCTAGAAACACTTAATTTTTTTGAAAAAGTATATGAGGTTGCTCGTTTAATTCCTTATGGAAGGGTAACAAGTTACGGGGCTATTGGTAATTATTTAGGA
The DNA here is from genome assembly GCF_057219185.1 of Lacinutrix sp. YIN62. Lineage (NCBI taxonomy): Bacteria > Pseudomonadati > Bacteroidota > Flavobacteriia > Flavobacteriales > Flavobacteriaceae > Lacinutrix > Lacinutrix sp. YIN62. The sequence goes on along the minus strand of NZ_JBXVVH010000017.1, from coordinate 64,697 downwards.
GCGCCAAGAAGTGCTAGAATGGTGGGTTATGCTATGAATGGTTCCCATGCAAAGGGTGTTCCAGCACATAGAGTTGTAAATAGAAAAGGATTACTCACAGGAAAACACCATTTCGATGGGACGAATTTAATGCAACAACTTTTGGAAAGTGAAGGCGTTATTATTGTTAATAACCAAATACAAGAACTAGATAAAGTCTATTGGGATCCTTCAAAAGAGTTGTTGTAAAATGTAGTTTTTACTTGCTAAAACGTCTTGAATTTTGGTTTAAAAAGGACTTAAAACGAGACTGTTTTTATAATTGCAAATCTAATATAACTATTAAGAGATAATCTAAGTTAATCATAGTATAGATCATTTCAATCTAACCGTTTCTAATTCTAAACATTTCGCTGTATATTTGCACTTTAGAATAAATCTAAATTGGAAGATGAAGCTTAATAAAGAAGATATATTAAAAGCATTAGAAACCATAACTGTTCCTGGAGAAGGGCAAAATATGGTAGAAAGTGGTGCAGTTAAAAACGTGGTTACCTTTGCAGATGAAGTGATTGTTGATATTACAATAACGAACCCTGCATTGCAAGCGCGAAAAAAAACAGAAGTAGAAATACTTAAAGTTATTCACGATAAAGTGTACGAGAAAGCACAAGTAAAAGTGAATTTAAAAGTTGAAGCCCCTGAGAAATCAGTACCTTCAACAGAGATAAAAGGGAAAAAAATCCCAGGGATTAAAAATATAATAGCAGTCGCTTCTGGAAAAGGCGGTGTTGGGAAATCTACAGTTACTGCAAACTTAGCAGTAACATTGGCAAAAATGGGATTCAAAGTTGGTGTTTTAGATGCAGATATTTATGGTCCATCCATGCCAATAATGTTCGATGTAGAGTTGGAAAGGCCTTTGTCTGTAACGGTAGATGGTAAGTCAAAAATGAAACCTGTAGAAAATTACGGCGTAAAAGTATTGTCTATAGGATTTTTTACTAAACCCGATCAGGCGGTTATTTGGAGAGGACCAATGGCAGCAAAAGCATTAAACCAAATGATATTTGATGCCGCTTGGGGAGAGTTAGATTTTCTATTGTTGGATTTACCTCCTGGAACAGGCGATATACATTTGAGTCTTATGCAAGCGTTACCTATTACAGGTGCTGTTGTTGTTAGTACTCCTCAAAATGTTGCTTTAGCCGATGCTAAAAAAGGGGTTGCAATGTTTCAACAAGAGAGCATAAATGTGCCAGTCTTGGGGATTATAGAAAACATGGCCTATTTCACACCAGAGGAATTACCTGATAATAAATACTATATTTTTGGAAAAGAAGGCGCAAAACATTTGTCGGAAGATTTACAAGTACCACTTCTTGGTGAAATACCATTAGTACAAAGTATTCGTGAAGCAGGAGATGTTGGTCGACCAGCAGCATTACAAACAGGAACACCTCTTGAAAAGGCTTTTGAAACCTTAACTCAAAATGTCGTGATGGAAGTTGTAGATAGAAATAAAGATTTGCCTCCAACGGAAGCAATTAAAATAACCACAATGGCTGGATGTTCAGCAGTTAAAAAATAGCAGATGACAACAGAAGAATTAAGATTAAATGTAGAAAAGGCATTAGCAGAGATTCGTCCGTTTTTACAAAGTGATGGCGGAGACATCTCGTTGTTGTCTATCGAGGATGATAAGTTAGTTAAAGTACAATTACAAGGCGCTTGTGTAGGTTGTAGTGTAAACCAAATGACACTAAAATCTGGAGTTGAAATGACAATTAAAAAATACGCTCCCCAAATTGAACAAGTGATAAATATCGAGAGTTAGGATTTATGATTAAAACAGATATTCTCATTATTGGAGCTGGTCCAACAGGTTTATTTGCCGTATTTGAAGCTGGATTATTAAAATTAAATTGCCATTTAATAGATGCCTTACCTCAGGCAGGAGGACAATGCTCAGAAATTTATCCCAAAAAACCAATCTATGATATTCCTGGTTTTCCAGAGATTCTTGCAGGTGACCTTACAACAAATTTGTTAGAGCAGTGTAAACAATTTGAACCTGGTTTTACTTTGGGAGAACGTGCGGAAACTATTGAAAAACAAGAAGATGATTCCTTTATAGTAACAACTAATAAAGGGACTAAACATCAAGCTCCTGTAGTAGCAATAGCTGGTGGATTAGGTAGTTTTGAGCCTAGAAAACCTTTAATTCATAATATCTCAGACTTCGAAGATAAAGGTGTAGAATACATTATAAAAGACCCGGAGTTCTATAGGGACAAAAAAGTGGTCATTGCTGGTGGTGGCGATTCTGCTCTAGATTGGAGTATTTTCTTAAGCGATGTAGCATCAGAAGTAACGCTAATTCATAGAAGAAATGAATTTCGCGGACATCTAGATTCTGTAGAAAAAGTTCAAGAATTAAAAAACTCAGGAAAAATAAATTTAATCACACCAGCAGAAATTATTGGTTTAGCTGGTGATAGAAAATTAAAAGCTGTAGTTGTTAAACAAGCGCAACATATTGAAAGAGAATTTGAAATAGAGTGCGATCATTTTATCCCTCTTTTTGGGTTGTCTCCTAAATTAGGCCCAATAGGGAATTGGGGATTAGAAATTGAGAAAAATGCTATAGTGGTTAATAATTCATTAGATTATCAAACCAATATTCCTGGTATTTTTGCAATTGGAGATGTCAATACTTATCCCGGTAAACTTAAGTTAATTCTTTGCGGTTTTCATGAAGCCACATTAATGTGTCAAGCTGCTTATAAAATTATAAATCCAGGGAAACGTTATGTCTTAAAATACACTACGGTAAGTGGTGTAGATGGCTTTGATGGTACAAGAAAAGAAGCCCCAAAAGCGGTCGTTAAAAAAATAGAATAAAGACCTGCTGTAAAGGTTGGTTGTTGTCGACCTAAATTATTTTTAAAATGGAACAAGACGTTAATATTACAATAACAGATAGAGAAGGAGTTGTTCATAAAATCGAAGCGCCCACAGATATGGCTATGAATCTTATGGAGGTGGTACGTTCTTATGAGTTAGCACCAGAAGGAACTATAGGTGTTTGTGGAGGCATGGCAATGTGTGCCTCATGTCAATGTTATGTTTTAAGTGAAACAGAATTGCCAGAAATGCAAGACGATGAAGAAGCAATGCTTTCTGAAGCATTCTACGTTAAAGACAATTCTCGACTAGGATGTCAAATACAAATTACTCCCAAAATGGAAGGGCTCAAGGTTGTTCTAGCTCCTGAAAGTTAAAGTGTTACCGCTTTTTATTTAGAATAAATAAAAATAATCAAAATTTTATTTGGATTTAGTCTAAATAAAACTAAAATTTGCAGCTTTATTTTTAATTATGAAGCGCATACTTACCATGTTTAGCTTACTTTTTGTAAGCACTATTTTTTCGCAAACTATAACAGATTCAACTTCTATTAATGCTATTAAAGAAGCGTTGAAGAAGGAAATAAAGCAAGAGCTTGAAGCGGAGATTTTATTAAAAAAAAACAATTCAAGTCTGTGGGATAACCTGAGTTTGAAAGGTTATGGCGTGATCAACTATTATAATAACAATTACGATACAGACCCTACATTAAAAGATAAATTTGATGCAGAACGTTTAAATATGTATTTAGGATATCAATTTACTGATAAGATAAGCCTTAAAACAGAAATTGAATATGAGCATGGTGGTACGGCATCTGCAATAGATTTAGATACCCAAGAAGAGTTCGGTGAATTTGAGCAAGAAATTGAAACTGGTGGAGGTGTTAAGTTAGAGCAAGTGCATATTAATTTTAAAATTAAACCTTATTTCAATGTTCGTGCTGGAAAGATGAAGCTGTACTTTGGATTACATCAAAGTTTAGATACGCCTACTCGCTACTTTACCACAACACGACAAGAGATGGAAAATGCCATTCTACCTCTAGGCTGGTATGAAACAGGGATCGAGTTTTATGGAACTTTTGCTAAAAGATTTAACTATAAAGCTTATATCGTTAGTGGTCTGGATGCTACTGGATTTTCATCTAGAGGATGGATAAAAGGAGGATACCAACAACGCTTCGAAATGGCTAATGCAGAATCTCTTGCGTTTGCAGCACGCTTAGACTATAAATTTGGAACGCATAAAGACTCATATGTTGGTTTAGCAGCTTATATAAACGATTCAGCAGCAAACAGACCTAAGGATGATATGGAAGAAAGTGCCTATGTAACTATTTTTGAAGGCCACATTACCTATAATGAAAATAACTTACGGTTTAATGCTATTGCGTTATATGGAAATTTAGAGAATTCTAATATCGTATCTATACGTAATGCTAATCTTTCTAATAATCTTGGTGTTAAAAGAACTCCTGTTGGGAAAAATGCTTTAGGATTATCTGTTGAGTTAGGATATAATATTTTGCCTTTAATTAATGAGCATGCTAAACAAATGCTTTATCCCTTTATGAGATATGATTATTACGATACTATGCATGGTGTAGAAGGTAGTATTATTGATAATCCCCGTTGGGAACGTAATACAATAACTGGCGGAGTTAACTGGTTTGTGCATCCGCAAATAGTAGTTAAAGCACAATACTCAGACCGTCGCTTAGGATCAGAAAATTTTAACCCTTCTACATTAGAATTTACCGGTAAAAAACAACACGATAGAATATTTTCAACAGGAATAGGATTCAAATTTTAATATATAAATAAATAGACCCATGAAAAAAAACATATTCATTTTAGGCTTTACAGCGGTACTCGGTTTTACTAGTTGTAGTAATAATGATGATAATTCAGAAAATGAAAACACTAATACTGATTTGTATACTGAAGTTTTAACTGATGTGTCACTAGGTGTTATTACTGAGACGTATAATTCATTAAATAATAACGCAGGCGTATTAGTTACAGCTGCTAGGAATTTAACTATTGGTGATGAAATGCAATTGCAAGCAGTTAAAGCAGCTTGGCAAGACACAAGAGCACCATGGGAGAAATCGGAAGGGTTTTTATATGGTCCAGTAGATACAGAAGGTATAGATCCAGCAATTGATTCTTGGCCAGTAAATGTTAATGCTATTAATAATGTTATTGCCAGCGAGAATGCAATAACATCTACTTTACTAGAAAGTAATAATGAAGCTAGAGGGTTTCATACTATCGAATATTTAATTTGGGGATTAGATGGTAATAAAGCGGCATCAGATTTAACAGCTAGAGAACTAGAGTATTTGGTGGCAACAACAGAAAACCTAAAATCGCAGACAGAAGATTTATACAATGGATGGGCAGTAAGTGGTGATTACTTTGCAGATAACTTCATTAACCCTTCAAATTCAAAACCAATTAAATCTCAAAAAGATGGACTTAAAGAATTTGCAGAAGGACTAGTTATTATAGCAGATGAGGTTGCTAATGGTAAAATTAATAACCCTTTAGTAGGAAACAATGGAGACGCAAAACCAGAAGTAGAAGAGTCTCGTTTTAGTAATAATTCAAAATTAGATTTTGCGAATAATATAAAAAGTATCCAAAATATTTATTTAGGAGATTTTAATGGTATCAATGGAAAAGGATTAACCGATATCGTTTCATTATCTAATGCAGAATTAGATGCGTCTATAAAAATGGAAATCTCAGATGCTATCTCTGCTATAGAAGCTATTCCTGGAACGTTTACAGATGCTATTGTTAATAATAGAGCTGCAGTAGAAAATGCACAAACTAAAGTCGCTAGTTTGTTAACGGTATTAGAAACCAGTTTAATACCATTAGTATCTAATTTATAATAGTTAAAAAGGGAAACCTAAAATTATAATAGGAAAAGAACATCATATTATTTGATGTTCTTTTCATATATAAAATTATTAATAATGAATATAAGAATACAATATTTAAGTTTTTTTAGCTTAGTAACGCTGTTTTTTACTTCTTGTGCATCAGACGATGATAACAATGATTATGAACCGCTCCCAAATCTTGAAGAACGTTTGTATGCAGGAGGAGAAACAACTGTTTTTTTAACGTCTAGTAATTCCTTTAGCACACCAGCTAGTAATTTATTAGGAAGTGATTTGGATAAGCACCTAGAAGGTGATGCGCAATTCGAAGCCGCTTTTGTTACAGCTCCAGCTATTGTAAATGAAGGTGTGGGACCCATTTTTAATAATACTTCATGTATCGCTTGCCACCCAAAGGATGGAAGAGCGCCTTTTCCAGAAGATATAAATGCGCTCAGTGGTTTTTTCTTACGTTCAAGTTTACCTGGAACAGCCTCAAATGGCGGTCCTGTACCCGTTCCTAATTTTGGGTTGCAAATTCAAAATCAAGCTATTTTTGGATATGAACCTGAAGCAAAATTTCAAGTCGATTATACTCCTATTGTTGAAACTTTTGCAGATGGGACACAAGTGACTCTTCAAAAGCCTAATTATGGGCTTATTAATACTTATGTTCCTATTGGTAATTCAGTACTACTATCTCCAAGATTAGCACCACCAGTTTTTGGTTTGGGATTATTAGAAGAGATTCCAGAATCAGAAATATTAAAATACCAAGATATTTCGGATAGTAATGGCGATGGAATTTCTGGTAAGGCTAATTATGTTTTTGATATTATTTCTGGTACAACCAAAATAGGCCGTTTTGGATGGAAAGGAAGTACAGCAACTGTTTTAGAGCAATGTGCTGGAGCTTATGTGGGCGATATGGGAGTGACGAATTATTTGTTTCCACAAGAAACGGGCTATGGACAAACAAATGGTGGCGATGGCTTAGGAGATGACCCAGAAATTACAGAAGAAATTCTTGATCAAGTGGCTTTTTACTGTAAAACACTTGCAGTACCAGCGCCTAGAGATTTAAATAATGATTCTGTAAGAAAAGGGTCTTTGATTTTTGAGCAAATTGAATGTGCAAAATGCCACATTCCAAGTATGACTACTGGTTCGAGTGCTACACCAGCATTGTCTGGTCAAACCATATACGCATATACAGATATGTTATTGCATGATATGGGAGAGGATTTGGCAGATAATAGATCCGATTTCTTAGCTAATGGAAACGAATGGAAAACACGTCCGTTGTGGGGAATAGGATTAACAGAAGTAGTTAATGGGCATACCGATTTTTTACATGATGGTAGAGCAAAAAATATTACCGAAGCTATATTATGGCATGGAGGAGAAGCGTTAAACTCTAAAATTCTGTTCAAAGCACTATCTGCAGAAGATAGAGCAGATTTACTGAGTTTTGTAAATTCACTATAATTATAAAAATTACGCTGCTGTAAGTAAGCAAAGCTTAAATAGTGTAACGCTATTGTAAATCTATTTGAATAAGTCTACAATTCTATTTAAAGTAAATAGATTATATGAACCCCTTTTTATGGCAAGTAATAACAAAAAAAGCTTCATATTGAAGCTTTTTTGTTATTTTTAATTAGGGTCTGTTATTTATTTAAAAGCATTTAAACCTGTAACATCTAGGCCTGTAATTAGCAAGTGGATGTCATGCGTGCCTTCATAGGTAATTACACTCTCTAAATTCATAGAGTGACGCATAATACTATATTCTCCTGTAATTCCCATTCCTCCTAACATTTGTCTGGCTTCACGTGCTATATTAATAGCCATATCTACATTGTTACGTTTTGCCATAGATATTTGTGCAGAAGTCGCAGTACCATTTTCACGCATTACACCTAAACGCCAAGCTAATAATTGAGCTTTGGTGATTTCTGTAATCATTTCAGCTAGTTTTTTTTGTTGCAATTGAAATTGTCCAATAGGTTTTCCAAATTGAAGGCGCTCTTTACAATATCTTAAAGCAGTGTCGTAGCAATCCATAGCTGCTCCTATAGCGCCCCAAGCAATACCAAAACGAGCAGAATCTAAACAGCCTAATGGTGCGCCTAATCCGGATTTATTCGGGAGTAAGTTTTCTTTAGGGATTTTTACATTATCAAAAATAAGTTCTCCTGTTGCACTAGCTCGTAGTGACCATTTGTTATGAGTTTCTGGTGTAGAGAATCCTTCCATGCCTCGCTCTACTATTAAACCATGGATACGACCTTCTTCATTTTTAGCCCATACCACAGCGATCTGACAAAAGGGAGCATTAGAAATCCACATTTTTGCACCATTTAAAAGATAATGATCTCCCATATCTTTAAAATTAGTAGTCATGCCTCCTGGATTACTACCATGATCAGGTTCTGTAAGACCAAAACTTCCTATCCATTCTCCACTAGCTAATTTGGGAAGGTATTTTTGTTTTTGCTCTTCGTTTCCATACTTCCAAATAGGGTACATCACTAAAGAGGATTGTACAGATGCTGTACTACGTACTCCAGAATCTCCACGTTCAATCTCTTGCATTATCAATCCATAGGAAATTTGATCTAATCCAGCACCACCATACTCTTCTGGAATGTATGGGCCGAAAGCACCAATTTCTGCTAGTCCGCTAACTATTTGTGTTGGGAATTCTGCTTTTTGTGCATATTCTTCTATTATAGGAGAAACGTCTCGCTTAACCCATTCACGGGCAGCATCACGTACTAATTTGTGTTCTTCAGTTAATAACTCGTCCAAGTTGTAATAATCTGGAGCTTCAAATAAATCAGGTTTCATCTAGTTTTATTTTAATATTTAGAGGGCAAATGCATTTTTTGCAAATGGACTCGAATCATAATAGTGTATCTATATGGGGTAGCAAAAATAATGAAAACGATTACATTGCCCAATTTAAAAATTACATTTTAAGGTAAAAATCTTTCGTCAGATTTATATAATCATCGGTGTATTCGTGTCTAGAGGTTTCTATAATGAGTGCCTTTTTTTCTACCGTTTTATTTTGAAATGAAAAAGCAATAAGACTTCGTTTTATTGCAGATGTAGGTTGCCCTTTTACATGAAGTATTTTATAAGGAAACAGGTTTACTGTTTTAGCTAAAGCAATGAATCTAGCCTCTTCTTTATGTGGAATAATAACCGAGAACACCCCATCTTTAGCTAATAAAAGGGAAACGCTTTCAATTAAATGATCAAAAGGTAGCGCATCATTAAAACGCGCTAAATCACGCTGGAGATCGGCTGTTTTAAAATCTTCAGAATAGAATGGAGGATTGGAGACAATTAAGTCGTAGCGCTCTTCAATTTCTTCAGTGAATTCAGCAAGATCTGCATGATAACAAAATAAACGATCTCCCCAAGAAGATGCTTCAAAATTATCGACACATTGTTCGTATGCCATAGAATCAATTTCAATACCGTCAATGAGCTCTGCTTGACTACGTTGTGCCATCATTAAAGATAAAACGCCTGTGCCGGCTCCAATATCTAAAATTGAAAACGGCTGAGTTTTAATAGGGGTCCATGCGCCTAATAAAACACTATCAGTGCCAATTTTCATTGCGCATTGATCTTGATAAACTTCGAAGTGTTTAAATTTAAACGGTTTATTCATTGTTTTTTATTGATCTAAATATAAATCTATAAGTCCTTCGGGGGTTTCAACAAAAATAATCTTGTTGGGTTTGTCTAATTTAGAAATAAATTCATCATTCATTGGGATTAAGATTTCTATTCCATCACGATCTATTTCAAATAAAGATTGAGCTGTAGTATCATTGATCGCTTTAATAGTACCTACAGTTCCAAAATTTTTATCTTTTACAGTAAAGCCTATTATCTCATGGAAGTAGAATTTATCTCCTTCTAATTCAGGAAGAAAACTAAGAGGTAAATACAGTTCGTTTTTTAAAAGTGAATCAGCGTCTTCTTCAGTATCAATATCTTCAAATTTAATACGAAGGAGCTCGGATTTATGTAATTTAGAGCTTTCAATAAAAAAAGGAATTAAGGTTCCCTTTAGATCTATAAAAACGGATTCTAAATGTTCATAAAGCTTAGGTTCATCAGTGTCAAGTTTAGCGAGTAATTCTCCTTTAAAACTGTATTTTTTTACAATCTTACCTAAGAAAAAACAATCTTTTTTATTCATTGAATGCTATATTTTTGTTCACAGAAAACATTAAATTATCATATTTCAGAGCGTGTGTTAGAAATATAGATAAAAGTATTTTGCATAAAAAACTCCGATAGTTTATATCGGAGTTTAAAAGTATAAAAAATAAATTTCTATTCTTCTTCATTAGAAGCTTCAGTTGTTTCAGCAACTTCTTCTTCTTTTTCTTCTACAACAGGAGCGGCAGCTGCAACTCTTGCTTCATTTACAGCTTTTTCAGCTTCTAAAGCTTTTGTTTTAGCATCAGCATCAGCTTTTGCTAAACCTTCTTTTTTAGAATCGACTTTACCTGTTTTCTCTTCTAACCAAGCAGTGAATTTTGCTTCAGCTTGCTCTTCAGTTAAAGCGCCTTTTCTAACACCACCTGCAAGGTGATTTTTTAATAAGGCTCCTTTGTAAGATAATAAGGCTTTGGCTGTATCAGTTGGTTGTGCACCATTCTGTAACCATTTTACAGCGCCATCAACATCTAAATCAATTGTTGCTGGGTTTGTGTTTGGATTGTAAATACCAATTTTTTCTAAGTATTTACCATCTCTTTTTGCTCTTGAATCTGCTGCTACAATCCAGTAGAAAGGTTTTCCTTTTTTACCGTGTCTTTGTAATCTAATCTTTACTGGCATAATAAATTAATTTGCGAGGTTCTCGACCTCAATTATTAATAATAAAGGGGCAAAGATAGGTACATTTATTTAAATTTCAAGTTTTTAATGTTATTATATGGAATTTATAATTTTTATTATATTTTTGAAACCTTATTAAAACAAAATGTTATGAAAAAGTTAATTGTTTTGGTCCTCGTCGCTTTTACTTTTTTAAGCTGTGGTGAAGAATTGGAATTTAATACCCCTTCTTTTCAAGCTAAAAAGGATGGTAACTTGTGGGAGGCTTTAACCTACAGAGCAAGTATTGATGATTCAGGTATTTTGACCATTATTGGTTCTGATAATTTCGAGACCGTTACTTTGGTTGTTAATTCTACTACAATAGGTTCGCATGACGTTGTTGTTACTCAATCTTCAGCTTCACTTTTAGATGTTAATGAGGTGCCTTGGTCTACCGATAATACCCCAGATCCAAGTGTTCAAATTTATCCAGCCGATGGGGTGATAAACTTAAAGGATGTTGATTTAGAAGCAGGCACAGTTTCGGGAGAGTTTTATTTCAATGCATTTAATGCTTCAGGCCTGTCATCTATAAATTTTAATCAAGGGGTCTTTTATAACGTTGCATTAGGCGGAGTAGTGGTTCCTGATCCAGATACTAATTCTGGAGGTGGAAGTGGTACCGGTGCAGAATGTGCTGATGCTACAGCAATAGTTAGTGCCGCATTGATCCTTTTTAATACAACCGCGATTACAGATCCTAATTATGTAGCTGTATGTACTGCATATGAGACTGCATTAATTAGTCAGAAAGATTTATGTGGTGATCCAAGTGGAGGAATACAGGCCATAATTGATAGCTTGAGTTGTATGTAACAGCGCTTAAAAATATATGCTTAAAACGCAGCCAAATTTGGGCTGCGTTTTTTTGTTTAAAAGGGTTTGTTGCTTTTGTATTTTATGTATTTTTACAAATAAAGCTTGAGGTTGATAAGGGCTTGATAAACAAACGTATAAACACGAATAATGTACTTAATTTTTGATACTGAAACAACAGGTTTACCGAAACGTTGGGATGCGCCAATTACAGATTTAGAGAACTGGCCTCGCTGTATTCAAATAGCATGGCAATTACATGATGAGCTGGGGAACTGTATTGAGAGCCAAGATTACTTAGTAAAACCAGAGGGCTTTAATATTCCCTATGACGCCGAGAAAATTCATGGGATATCTACCGAGTTGGCAGAAGAACAAGGTGTTGCATTGGCTGTGGTTTTAGAGCAGTTTAATTTAGCTTTGAGTAAAACTAAGTTTGTTGTAGGTCAAAACGTAAAGTTTGACTTAAATATTATGGGGGCCGAGTTTTGTCGAGAAAATGTTGTTAACCCGTTGCAAGAACTTCCTGTTTTAGATACTTGTACAGAACATACAGCAAGTTTATGTGAGATTCCAGGAGGACGTTATGGGAAGTTTAAATTACCAACACTTTCAGAACTGCATAAATTCTTATTTGGAGATGGCTTTGCTGAAGCTCACAATGCTACTGCCGATGTAGAAGCGACCACACGTTGTTTTTTCGAGTTAATTAGAAGACGACAGTATACCGAAGAACAGTTAGATGTTGCTCCCGATTATTTTGAACGTTTTTCTGAGGCGAATCCGCAAACAATTCAGCTTATAGGGTTAAAGCATATTAATTTAAAACGCGAAAGCGCGAAAATTAATGAACGTTTACAGAAAGCACAAACGGGTGGGATTTCTGAGGAGGAAATAAAAGGGAATATAAAAGAGCTGCAAGATGTAGATTTTGTACATCTACATAACCATTCTCAATTTTCAGTTCTGCAATCAACGATGAGTGTTGTAGATTTAATTGCTGTGGCTGCAAAACAAAATATGCCTGCGGTTGCTTTGACAGATCATGCGAATATGATGGGGGCGTTTCATTTTGTAAATGCCGCTAATAAGCATAATAAAGCAGCAAAAGCAAAAAATGAAGAGGCTGAAGCTAGAGGAGAGCGTCCTAAAGTTAAGGAAATAAAACCAATTATAGGTTGCGAATTTTTTGTTTGTGAAAACCATTTAGATAAATCTAGAAAGGATAATGGGTATCAAATCGTTTTATTAGCTAAAAATAAAAATGGATATCATAATCTTGCTAAGTTGTCCTCCCACGCCTTTGTTAATGGGTTTTATTATGTTCCTAGAATTGATAAGAAATTAATTCAAGAATATAAAGAGGACCTTATTGTATTAACAGGTAATTTATATGGCGAAGTTCCAAGTAAGGTTTTAAATATTGGAGAAAAACAAGCAGAAGAGGCTTTGCTTTGGTGGAAAGAGGAGTTTAAGGATGACTTGTATGTCGAGATTATGCGTCATAATCAAGAGGATGAAAATAGAGTAAATCCGTCATTGATAACATTAGCGAAAAAACACGAAATAAAATTAGTCGCTTCAAATAATACATATTATGCAAGTCAAAATGATGCTAATGCGCATGATATTTTGCTTTGTGTAAAAGAAGGGGAAAAACAAGCGACACCAATTGGTAGAGGACGAGGCTATCGTTATGGATTACCAAATAAAGATTATTATTTCAAGTCTGCAGCGGAAATGAAGAATGCTTTTAAGGATGTTCCTGAAGCAATTCTAAATATTCAAGAAGTTGTAGATAAAGTAGAGGCTTATCAATTAGCCAGAGACGTTCTTTTACCTGCCTTTAATATTCCTGAAAAGTTTAGATATGAGGAAGATAATGTAGATGGTGGAAAAAGAGGGGAAAATGCTTTTTTACGCCACATAACCTATGAAGGCGCAAAAAAACGCTATGGAGAACCTTTAACCGAAGAAGCTGTAGAACGTTTGGATTTTGAGTTGGAGGTTATCGAGAAAACAGGTTATCCAGGATATTTCTTAATTGTTGAGGATTTTATTAGAGAAGCTAGGAATATGGACGTTTCGGTGGGGCCAGGTCGTGGCTCTGCAGCAGGTTCTGTAGTTGCTTATTGCCTTTGGATTACGAATATCGATCCAATGAAGTATAATCTTCTTTTTGAGCGTTTCTTGAATCCTGATCGTGTGAGTATGCCCGATATTGATATCGATTTTGATGACGAAGGTCGCAGTCGTGTTATGGATTATGTAATTGAAAAATATGGGAGTAATCAGGTTGCTCAAATTATTACTTATGGAACAATGGCGGCTAAGTCATCTATTAGAGACACCGCAAGAGTTCTTGATTTACCGTTGTTTGATGCAGATCGTATTGCTAAGTTAATTCCTAATATGTCAAAGTTACGCAAGATCTTTGGCGCAGATGAAAAGGGATTAAAAAATATGTTTAGGGCTGAAGAGCTAGAAAAAGTCAATGAATTATTAAATATTTCTGAAGGTTCCGATTTGCAGGCAGAAACACTTAATCTTGCTAGATCATTAGAAGGTTCTGTTAGGAATACAGGGATTCATGCTTGTGGTGTAATTATTACACCAGACGATATTACAAAGTTTGTACCAGTATCTACAGCTAAAGATTCGGACTTGTACGTTACACAGTTTGATAACTCTGTAGTAGAAGATGCAGGCCTTTTAAAGATGGATTTCTTGGGGCTTAAAACGTTAACCCTAATTAAAGACACGGTAAAGATTGTTAAAGCAAAGCATGATGTTTTACTAGATCCTGAAAATTTTCCGTTAGATGATGTGAAAACATACGAATTGTTCCAACGTGGTGAAACGGTTGGTGTGTTTCAATATGAATCTCCAGGGATGCAAAAGCACCTTAAGGATTTAAAGCCAACAGTGTTTGATGATTTAATTGCAATGAATGCTCTATATCGTCCAGGACCTATGGAATATATTCCGAGCTTTGTTCGTAGAAAACATGGCGATGAAGATATAGAATATGATCTTCCAGCAATGGAAGAGTACCTTAAGGAGACCTATGGAATAACCGTTTACCAAGAGCAGGTAATGTTGCTATCTCAAAAATTAGCAGACTTTACTAAAGGTGAAGCCGATGTATTACGTAAGGCAATGGGTAAAAAGCAAATTGCGGTTTTAGATAAGATGAAGCCAAAATTTATTGAGCAGGCTAGTGAAAAAGGGCATGATGCTAAAAAATTAGAAAAAATTTGGAAGGATTGGGAAGCCTTTGCAAGTTATGCCTTTAATAAATCGCATTCAACATGTTATGCGTGGATAGCATATCAGACCGCTTATTTAAAAGCACATTATCCAGCAGAGTATATGGCAGCTGTGCTTTCTAACAATATGAATGATATTAAGCAAGTAACATTCTTTATGGAAGAATGTAAACGAATGAAATTAGAAGTGTTGGGGCCAGATGTAAACGAGTCGTTTTATAAGTTTTCTGTAAATCAAAATAATGCGGTGCGTTTTGGAATGGGAGCTATAAAAGGAGTAGGACATGGTGCTGTAATGACTATTGTAGAAAATCGAGCAAAAGATGGGCCTTATAAGTCTATTTTCGATATTTCTAAACGTATTGATTTACGAGCAGCTAATAAGAAGGCGTTTGAGAATTTGGCGCTTGCAGGTGGTTTTGATTGTTTTAATGATACTCACAGAGCACAGTATTTTCATAAAGAAGGAGGCGATTTAACCTTTCTAGAAAAAGCAATTAAATATGGTGCAAAACACCAAGAGAATGAGAATTCTGCTCAGGTAAGTTTGTTTGGAGGAGGAAGTGAAGTTCAAATTGAAGAACCATTAGTGCCGCCTTGTGATACTTGGGGAACGATGGAAAAGCTAGCTCAAGAACGAGAGGTTGTTGGAATTTATATTTCTGGTCATCCTTTGGATGATTTTAGAACTGAAATGAAAACTTTTTGTACAGGTACTATTGCTTATTTTAATGATTTGACACCGCACGTAAATAAAGAAATTACTTTTGGAGGGGTTGTTACAGATGTACAACATCGTGTGAGTAAGCAAGGAAAAGGATGGGCTTTATTTACTATAGAGGATTACACCGATTCTTATGAGTTCCGCATTTTTGGTGAGGAATACCTAAAACACCGTCATTTTTTAATGAAAAATAACTTTGTACATGTTAAGTCTTTCGTTAGAGAAGGCTGGGTGAATAAAGATACGGGGAAGAAAAGTGATCCAAGATTACAATTTAATAGTTTCCAGTTGTTACATGATGTTATGGATAAGTATGTTCGGAAATTATCAATACAACTAAATGTAAAAGAATTAAAAGCAGATAAAATTAGAAAACTTAAAGATTTAATAGCAATGCACCCAGGAAGTCATTTACTTAACTTTTTGATTTATGAAAATAGAGATAAGATAAAATTAGAGATGCCTAGTCGTAAGCAAAAAGTAAAAGTGTCACAAGAGTTATTAAGTGAATTGGATGAGCAGCAAGTGCTTTATAAGTTGAATTAGAGAAAGAAGTGATTCGTGAATTGCATTTTGTTTTAATTAATGTATTTGGCTGGTATTTAGTTGTTTTTAGTATGAGGTGACCTTTTGAAATCAGGTGTTATATCTTGAAAATAAAGCCCTAAATGATTAGCGTGTGTTTCTGTAAACTGTAATAAGACAAAACAATAAGGCAATAAGTAAAACAAATTGTCAGGTTGTAAGCTTTGGCAAAATTTTTGACTAATATTGCATATTAACATAGCGTAACATAAAATACAATTAAATTATAATATTATGGCATTAGAAATCACAGATGCGAATTTTGAAGAAACAGTATTGAAAAGCGATAAGCCAGTAATGGTAGATTTTTGGGCAGCTTGGTGTGGGCCTTGTAGAATGGTTGGGCCAATTATAGACCAAATTAGCGAGGAATACAAAGATAAGGCAATCGTTGGGAAATTAGATGTAGATGCAAACCAAGAATTTGCAGCGAAGTATGGTGTAAGAAATATTCCTACAGTTTTAGTTTTCCAAAACGGAGAAGTTGTTGGACGTCAAGTTGGAGTAGCGCCAAAAAATGCTTATTCAGAAGCTATAGACGCTCTTTTATAGAATATATTCACAAAGAATTGATAAAAGGTTTGCCATTACGGCAAACCTTTTTTAGTTTAGGCTAATATATTAGTTTCGATTTTATAATATAAACGGGCTAAAGCGCTACTATAAAAAATGAATTTACAAGAAGAACTTAATAAATCGGGAGGCTTTAAAAATTTAGAACACTTGGCAAAACAAGTGGTTGAAGGGTTTATATCTGGAATGCATAAAAGTCCATTTCATGGATTTTCAGCAGAGTTTGCAGAACACAAAATATATAATCAAGGTGAGAGTACTCGTCATATAGATTGGAAGCTTTTTGCTAAAACCGATAAATTGTACACTAAGCGTTATGATGATGAAACAAATTTGAGGTGCCATATTATTATAGATAATAGTAGTTCTATGCATTATCCTGAAAGAAATACTTTAGCGATAGATCATTTAAACAAAACAGGCTTTGCAGCACTCGCAGCGGCGTCTTTAATGCACATTCTAAAAAAGCAACGGGATGCTGTGGGTTTAAGCATTTATAGTGATCGTTATGACTTTTATGCTTCAGAAAAAGGGAGTGAGCGGCATCATCAAATGTTATTGTCACAGTTGAGTAAAACAATTGTTTCTAAACCGAAGAATAAAAAAACAGAAACATATAAGTATTTGCATCAAATAGCAGAAAAAATACATAGGCGTTCTCTTATTTTTGTGTTTACGGATATGTTTCAAGCAGCATCAAATGAAGATGAGTTATTTGAGGCTTTGAGACATTTAAAATATAATAAGCATGAGGTCGTTTTGTTTCATGTGTTTGACAAGGATAAAGAGCTTTCTTTTAATTTCGATAATAAACCAAAACGATTTGTAGATATAGAAACAGGTGCTTTTATTAATCTATATTCGGATTCGGTAAAAGAAAATTATAAAAAAAGAGTAGTTGAGTATTTTGAGAACCTACGACTTAAATGTGGTCAGAATAAAATTAAATATGTTGAGGCTGACGTGAATAGAGATTTTAATGCTGTTTTAACAGCATATATGGTGGAGCGCCAAAAGTTCTTGTGATATTTATTTTTGAAAAAAAACCAAAAAAAGGTTTGTGATATTCAAATAGGAGTGTATATTTGCACTCGCAATAAGCAACGGTCTGGTAGTTCAGTTGGTTAGAATATCTGCCTGTCACGCAGGGGGTCGCGGGTTCGAGTCCCGTCCAGACCGCAAAATTGCTAAAAGCTCCAAGAGATTGGAGCTTTTTTTGGCAAATAATTTTAGTTGTGTTGTTTTGACAGATGTAGTAGTCTGTCAATGGTTTAAGTAGTTAAACCGATGGAAAGCTTTCCTTTTTTCTTTGTAAGAAAATCGGGATGCTTTTTTATTTTAAACGTACTATAAATAAGCATGTAGTATTTAAAAATAAAAACAACTCAGAATAATTGTAATCTAAGTTGTTTGAAATTTTAAAAGTGGTCTTATTTTTTAATTTTTTGCTTCATTTCTGTTACTGTCTTTCCTCCAATGGCTATGTCGTCATCTGGAAATTCTTTTATTGAAACAAAAAAGAACTCTTTTGGGACACCTGTAATGTCTGAGGATACTTTTGTTAACTGTTCAATTAGTTTTTTTTTGGTTTCTTTTTCAAGTTTACCAGACTCAAATGATATGTAAGGCATATTATTTTGTTTTTAGTTAAGGGTTTCTTTTTGTAATAATAATTACGTTTGATATTATACAAATTTAAGAATTTTTCATTTCATCAAATCAAACGTATTTTTGTTGTGTCGTGTTATGATTTTCTATAGAATAGATCCCACTTATCCTCTCAAAAGGCTAACTTAGCAAATAGATGCTAATGCTGCTTTTGAAGTATAAATAAACCCCGAAAATGAGTAATAAGATTAAAGCGAAAGCATATCATAATGCTGTGAGTGAATATGATGTGTTAACAATTGAACAAATGGTTTGCGAAAATTATATACAGCACAACCCGAATGTGCCATCTGGAAGGGCTGCGTTTGTTTCTATGATACCAAAATTAAAAAGGTATGGTAGTAAGATTGAAAATATTCGTATGCTGGAAGATGGTCCGTACATAATTATGCATCATAAGTGGGTAAATGCGGTTCCTTTTGGTTTTTCTGAAGCGGCAGCATTTCATATTATTCGCTTTGATATTAACGGGTTAATTGCTGAGCATTGGAATGTTATGGCTGGAATAGGTGAGGCTAATGAATCTGGACGGTCGTTATTGGGTGGTGATGTTGCAATAAAACATTTAGAAAAAACAGAAAGTAATAAGCGTAAGATCGCGGAATTATTTGATGTGTTGATAAATAAGCGGAAGGAAGAGGTAGTAGGAGTTATTCCTGACTTTTATAATAATACGTTTCATCAGCATAATATATTATTTGGAGACGGTGTTCAAAACCTTATCAAAACAATAAATGATGAAACTCTTTTTCCTAATTATAAGAAACAACATGTTGTTTTTGGTGAAGGTAATTTTGTGCTTTCTATTAGTGAAGGACTGCTTTCTAAAAAGAAGACTATCTTTTATGATTTATTTAAAATAGAAGAAAGCAAGATTATAACACAATGGAATATCTATCAAGAGATTCCAAGTGATAATCTTGCTAATGATAATACAATGTTTAATTTTTAGAATATTTAAAAAAGAGAGAGTTAATTAAAGTGTTTGCTTCATTTAACGTTCCTGTAGATTCAATGTAAGTGTCTGGTCTAACAATAATTATTTGTTCGGCGTATAAGGCGTTTTTTGTCCAAAAGCCATTTGGTGCTTCGTTGGGGTGGATTTGAATTAACTTTACATAACGAGGTAATTTTAAATTTAGTTGTTGAGTACTAAAACAAAGAAGTGTAAACTTTGTATAATCAAGAAGCGTGTATAGGCGTTTAGAGTCTTTTTTATGATGTATTTTCATATCATGCACTCGTGTTCCGACAATGCCGTGTTTTCCATATCGAATTCCCATTCCAGTAATATTACCTGCTCTTTTTTCTACAATTTTAACATAGTCTTTTGCATGTGTACCTGTACTTGAATATTTTGTAGAGCGCACCAGCTCTCCGGAGCTTTTGATAACGCTTAATGCTACTGCTTTTCTTTCTGTTTCATAGGACTTAAGTATACTTTTATTGGCTTCATGATTTTTTATCATGCTTATCTTCCAAATTAAGTTAAAGGCATCTGCTAAACCTGTGTTTAGACCTTGTCCACCATTTACGGAGTGAATATGAGAAGCGTCTCCAGCGAGAATTACACGGTCTTTGATGAGGTAGTTTTCTGCAACAGATTCTTTAACTGAAAAGTGTGAAAACCAGATCAGTTTTTTTATGTTAACGGTATGTGGAGTCATTGCTAAGTTGATTTTTTCAAGAGCTTCTTCTATGGTGAAATCTTTACGATCCATTCTTATGTAAAACCTATCAATACGACCTTCTCTGGGAATCCATGCTACATCTGAAGTTTCCGATTGAAAGACAATAATTTCAGGGACTTTAGGGAAGTCTGTTTCAAATTCAGCATCGATTACGGCCCATATGATTTGAGGACGGGTAACCTGAAAAGGAATGTTAAAGTGGTTTCTAATAAACGAACGTGAACCATCTGCTCCAATAAGATAATCTGATTTTATAACGTCTCCATTAGAGAGTGTGCTAATACACTCTTTGCTATTAATTTGAGCATTTTCTATAGTTGTTCGTCTTATTACAGAAGCATTAATTGCTGTGAGCTTGTTATCTAATAGTTTTTCTACGAATGATTGGCCTAGCATTAAAAAGTGTTTATGAAAACACCCTTCTATTTTATCCCACCAGGCAGATTGACGAGATACAAATTTTCCTTTTTCCCATATAGAACTTGTATTACAAGGCAGGCCTTGTGGGTAAAGCTCATTAAATAAATTAACAACTTCAAGTAGTTGTAGTGTTCTTGCGTTAAGAGCGTCTGCTCTTCCTACTTCTAGTGGGGCTTCGGATTTATCTATTATAATTGTTTTTAATCCAGAAAGCTGTGCTAAATAAGCGCATAGTAGGCCTACAGGTCCAGCTCCTACAATAAAAATATCGGTTTTTTTTGTTGTCATTTTGTGTATATCAAATGCGGGTTTTTAAGTGGTTTTTTTCCGAGTATTTGCACACGTCTAATATGTCTTGGAGCGCCTTTACTAAAAGACTCTCGACCATGTAATAGTGTGTGGTTATCGGAAAAGACAATATCGCCTGTTTCCCATTGATGCGTATAGAGGTTTTGTGGCGAATAGAGTGTTTTATTTAAGGTTTTTATAAAATCTGTTGCTTCTTGTTTTGAGAGACCTTCAATATTAAAGCCTGGATGATTAAGAAAAGATTCATCGTGATTGTTTGGGGGTTCACAAAAACGAATTACTGAGTAATCTCTTTCAGGGTGTTTAGTTAGAATTGGAGCGATGGTTTTGCTATCATAAAACTCCATTTTTCGTGAATAAACACAGTTGATTTTACTCCAATATTCTTTAGTCTCTTTTGGTGTTTTTTCTAAAACTAGTTTGGTGTTTACAAAAGTTGTGCCACCTCGGTTGGAAACTCCTGGAGCGCTTACACAATGGAATATTTGAGTTTCAGGGACTTGTTTTCTGTACATTCCATCCCAGTGTAGCGGGATGTAACTGTTGTCAAAAATGTGGTCTTTGGGGTTCTCTTGTTGAATCAGTTCTAGAACTTTTCCGAAAGGCCACAAGCTAATTTCTCCAAAAGTTTCACAATAATCTGAAAATTCATCAGCATTATTGAAGTTTTTAAACCCTCTTAGAGCAATTAGGTGTTCTTTGGATAAAAAATCTTTGAGAATGTTCGTGTTTAAATCGTGAATATTGCTTTTGCCTTGCTTGGGCTCTATTAATAGGCCAAAGGGGTGTAATTTTGTGATGTTAAAATCCATACACTCTATTTTTAATTTTGTTGAATAAGTTCATAATGACTTGGGCGTTTATTTTTGTCTTGAATTAGTTTAACACCTAGTTTTTTAGCGTCTTGATTTTTCATTAAAATATATTCATTGCCGGTGTTTACTGCTACTCCGTGCCATGGGGTCATCCATGTTTCTACACCTAAGAGTTGGATGCCTATTTTTTTAGATCCACAAACTTGTGGATGTATAGATAAGCGAATGGCTTCAGGGAATTTTTCTTTAATCAAATCGGTCCAGGCATTACTTCTTATAATGGCTTGATAGGCTTTAACTCTGCATTCTTTTTGTATGGCACTTTTTGATTTTGTTTGGCCTGAAAACATTAAATCTTCTACTAGAAACCGAGTAATACCACAGTACATACTATAAGCTTCTCTTTCGTCTGTGTTGTTAGCGTGTTTGCTGCCTTTTTTTACTTTATCTCTTAACGATTCTAGGTCTTGGCCGTGTTTTGCTAATAAGGCTATCCGTGTTTGGTTAAAATTTTTATCGCTAAAAACATCATCTAAATTAAATGTACTAAGTGTTAATAAGTCTAAATCTTTAATAATAGCATCTATTTCAGTTTGATAGGCGGTTATGTGTTTTTCTTGAATACCTACAATATCGCTAAA
The DNA here is from genome assembly GCF_057219185.1 of Lacinutrix sp. YIN62. Classification (NCBI taxonomy): domain Bacteria; kingdom Pseudomonadati; phylum Bacteroidota; class Flavobacteriia; order Flavobacteriales; family Flavobacteriaceae; genus Lacinutrix; species Lacinutrix sp. YIN62. Next base: position 42,487 of record NZ_JBXVVH010000017.1, on the reverse strand, counting down.
AACTCTACCGTCTGAACAAATTATTACTTGTGCTCCTGGTTTATAAATTTTTTGAATTTCCTTGCATAAGTTGTTTAGGAAAATGAGTGCTTGTTTTTCTGCCATATCAGGAAGAAAACCTAGTACTTTTGAAAGGTTAGGGGATTTTCCAGGGAATGCGGGTAATACAAATTTAATTTGTTTTTTTTGCGTTATTGCTGTAATGACTTTGTCTAAATGTGGTTTATGGCATTTAGGACAACTATTAGAATTACAACTGTTTTTGGATTTTGCTACTCTTCGATATTGCATTACCTTGGATAGTATAGCTTTGGCTTGAGGGGTTACTTCGTTAATAGGACTAGTAGTACAGAGTCCTTCTTTTAAATTTTTCATTAAGGGGTATTTTAGTTTGTTTTTATAAAACTTCTTGTGCTGTTAATTATTACTACTAAAAATAGGTCGCTTTAAAAAAGGTTATGGTTGTTTTTTTGGGTCTATTTCTTATTTAAAGAATTATCCTAGATAGCACAGGTGTGCTATCTAAGCGTAGTGTACAGCACTTATTATTTATAGGTGACTATAAGGTGATTTCTCAAATAAAATATAGTCTTGAAAGATTCAGTACTTTAAAAGAGGGTTTAAAAAAGTTTGTTTTCGGTTATTTGTTAGAAGAGTTAGTGTGCTTCAATTTTAGTATTGTGTTTCTTTTTTGAGGATTTTATTAAAATAATAAGCGTTTTTGTGTAAGGGGTAATTGTCATTTGTTAAAGGGGTTTTGTAGTATTATATAAGTCAAATCTAATAAAATATTATTAATACGCATAATTATTGTTAATGTTATGAGTTATTCATATCATTTTGTGTTGCGAATAATGTTCTAGGTAGGTTTAGTGTATTGTAATAAATGTAAGGGATGAAATCGGGAAATACTTCTATTATAAATGTGATCATTAGACGTTTGTAATAAGTGTTTGTTTGATTCTGTTTTGTTAAGTTAAGTTATGTTCCATGATCCATCGGTAAAATAATATTTACGCGTTTAAAAAAAGATTACACTGTGTATTGCTAGTAAAACAATTTTTATTAAGATAATACTAAGTCTATAAAGGAGATGGAATTTGGAATTCAGTGCTTTTTATTAATAAGAAATGAAGATTTAATTTCAAAAAAGAAACTAAAAGTGTTCTTTTTTTGAATATTTTTTTAATTGTCTAATGGTTAAATGTTTATAGTTTTCTTAAAAAAATATATACTATAAGTCAATTTATTTCGTTAAAATGATGGTTTTAATCGTTTAAAATGCTTTTTTATCGTTTTTTTTAAAATTATTTTTTTACAAAATAGTATATTTGCTAATCTTTTGTTAAATCCCTTATGCAATTAAATTGTATTAGCAAAAGATGAGAATCCATTGTGACTTGGTGACTGTATTATTATATAGTTGCTTTAATAATTATGTTTTTAGTACAAAGAACACTCGTAAATCCTATAATTAGCACTTGGCAAAAATGTAATTATAGATTTTAGAGTGCATTAATTTTTAATGAACTAAAAACAAGAATTATGAAAACCCTAAAAATTACATTGGTAGCACTTTTTTCACTAGGATTATTAACAGCAGTATTACCTTCTTCAACGGTAGAAACCAGTGAAACCGTTTCCAAAGAAATATTAAAAAAAGCGAATGCAGAACGTCTTGTGTTTACAAAACGTAAAGGAGTGAAACGCCCAGACCATTCNACTTTTTTCACTAGGATTATTAACAGCAGTATTACCTTCTTCAACGGTAGAAACCAGTGAAACCGTTTCCAAAGAAATATTAAAAAAAGCGAATGCAGAACGTCTTGTGTTTACAAAACGCAAAGGAGTGAAACGCCCAGACCATTCATAAAAACAGATTTCTGATCCCTAAAACAAGCCTTTAAACACTAAAAAAACAAGAATTATGAAAACCCTAAAAATTACATTGGTAGGACTTTTTTCACTAGGATTATTAACAGCAGTATTACCTTCTTCAACGGTAGAAACCAGTGAAACCGTTTCCAAAGAAATATTAAAAAAAGCGAATGCAGAACGTCTTGTGTTTACAAAACGCAAAGGAGTGAAACGCCCAGACCATTCATAAAAACAGATTTCTGATCCCTAAAACAAGCCTTTAAACACTAAAAAAACAAGAATTATGAAAACCCTAAAAATTACATTGGTAGCACTTTTTTCACTAGGATTATTAACAGCAGTATTACCTTCTTCAACGGTAGAAACCAGTGAAACCGTTTCCAAAGAAATATTAAAAAAAGCGAATGCAGAACGTCTTGTGTTTACAAAACGTAAAGGAGTGAAACGCCCAGACCATTCATAAAAACAGATTTCTGTCCCCTAAAACAAGCCTTTAAACACTAAAAAAACAAGAATTATGAAAACCCTAAAAATTACATTGGTAGGACTTTTTTCACTAGGATTATTAACAGCAGTATTACCTTCTTCAACGGTAGAAACCAGTGAAACCGTTTCCAAAGAAATATTAAAAAAAGCGAATGCAGAACGTCTTGTGTTTACAAAACGTAAAGGAGTGAAACGCCCAGACCATTCTTAAATATTATTTTTTTTAACTTATTAAAAAATAGAAACCTTAAATTTGGGTATACATTAAATAGAAGCAGTTTTTTGGCAAAACAATATTTTTTATCCCAGGTATTACTTTTTTTAAGTATAAGTCTATATGCTCAAATAGAGGATCGTTCTAGGACGTTAGATAGCATTTATGAGTTAAGAAGATTGTCTAATAATCAAAACATTGATTTTACGACTAGAGTTAAATATGGCCGAAAAGCTCTCGATTTATCTATTGATCTTAATGAAGACTCTACGTATTTAAAAAGTAATAGGAATTTATCCTCAATATACCTTAATAAGGGGATATATGATTCACTTAAACAATTTAATACTCTTAATTTAAGTTTGGCAAAAAAAATAAGGGATACCTTATCTATGGCTTTTGCTAGATATAACCTTGGCTTTTATTATAATGAAAAATTAAAGTATGACAGTGCGTACTATCAGTATAATAAAGCTATTAAACTATTTAGATACTTATCAGATAAAAAAAACGAAGGAGAATTACTATTAAATATAGCTAACATACAGGAGACGAAACGGGATTATGTTGGCAGTGAAAAAAACGCTATTAATGCCATTAAGTTAATAAAAGAATTTCCTAGTAATGATAATAATAATTATACATTATGGGCTTTGCACAATTTAATTGGTATCATTTCTAGCGAGCTTAAATTGTATGAAAAATCAATTGAATATCATAATAAAGCTTTAGGTTATGCACGAAAAATAAACGATAATTATGAAGAAAACTTATATTCAAGAATTAATATAGCGCTGGTTTATAAGTATAAAGGGGATTATAGTACAGCTATTAAAGAATTTAATAAGATACTTAAAGATAGAAGTATAGAAGAAAAAGATCCAAGTTCATACTCTTCAATTTTATCAAGTATCGCGCATTGTAAGTATTTGGATGGAGAAACAAATGATAAGGAAATTGAGTCTTTGTTTCGTAAATCGTTATCTATAAGTGAAGTCAATGAGGATTTAGAAGTTGTCTTGTCTACATGTCAATTTTTTTCTGAATATTACTATGCTAAAAATAAGATGGATTCTGCATTGTATTATGTTAATAAATCTTATACGATTAGTAAACAGTTAAATTCAAATGAGGTTCTACTTGATGCTTTATTATTAAAGTCAAAGATTGAAAAAGGCGATTCCTCAAAGCGATATCTATATGAGCATATTAAATTGAATGATAGTTTAATATTAAAAGAGAGAGCGATTCGTAATAAATTTGCTAGAATAGATTATGAAACAGATATCATTCAAAAAGAAAAAGAACAAATATCCAGACAGAATCTTTGGCTTATCATTATATCTGTTGCTTTATTAATAACATTATTTTTCTTGTATGTTTTAAAAACACAACGCGAAAAAAATAAGGAATTACAATTGGCACAAGAGCGACAACAAGCTAATGAAGAAATTTATAATTTAATGTTATCGCAACAAGATAAGATGGATGAAGCTAGGGCGCTTGAAAAAAAGCGAATATCACAAGAATTACATGATGGTATTTTAGGGCGTCTTTTTGGCGCACGATTAAGCTTAGATAGTTTGAATTTGAGTAAAACTAAGGATGCGGTAATGAATAGAAGTAATTATATTAAAGAGCTTAAGGTTATAGAGCAAGATATACGTAAGGTATCTCATGATCTTAATACCGATTTTATAGCGCACTCAGGCTTTATAGATATTATAAATGCTATGGTAGAAACGCAGGCTTTAGCATATAATTTGAAACACTCTATTACAGCAGATCAAGCTATTAATTGGGATGAGATATCCAATAAAACCAAAATACATTTTTATAGAATAGTTCAAGAATTACTCCAAAATATCTATAAACATGCTAATGCAACAAGAGTTGACATTGCATTTAAGAAAAATAATAATTTAATATCTTTATACGTTAAAGACGACGGCATTGGTTTTGACAAAAATAAGACTAAGAAAGGAATCGGTCTTAAAAATATTAAATCTCGTGTAGCAGAAATAAACGGTTTTTTAAATATAGATACCGTAGAGAATCAAGGAACAACGATAGAGATAATTAGTGCAACCCCTTAAACTAACAACCCTTAAAATGCATCAAAAAAGTATTAGAATATTAATGACGGATGATCACCCTATGATCATCGAAGGTTATCAAAATACACTTTTGGCAACAAAGAAAGAAAATGAAGAACTTATAATAGATATCGCTACTAATTGTGAAGAAGCTATAAAAGCGATAAACAAGTCTATCGCTATAGAACAACCATATGATGTTTTTTTTTTCGATATTAGTATACCGCCCTCAAGCGATAACAAATTTAAATCAGGAATAGATTTAGCAGGATATGTGAGACTTAATCTGCCGTATTCTAAAGTTGTATTACTAACTATGTTTGATGAACCTTATAGAATACATAGTGTTATAAAAAACATAAAACCAGATGGTTTATTAATTAAAAGTGATTTAACAGCAAGTGAGTTGGCAAGTGCTTTTAAAGCCGTTTTGAATAATCCTCCATTTTACAGCGGAACCGTAAATAACGTAATACGAAATATTATATCCAGCGCCATTGAAATTGATGAAGTCAATCATAAAATTTTACACTTGCTATCTAAAGGTGTTAAAACAAAAGATATACGAAACCATATCGATTTATCATTAAGTATGATTGAAAAACGAAAAAAACACTTGAAAGAGCTTTTTGAAATCGATGATGGTAGAGATGATACTTTAATAGATGAAGCAAGATCTAAAGGGTTTATCAATTAATTTTAGTTTTTTAAGCCCTTCAATATATTAAAGTTATTTTTTTGATTTTTTTTTAAGCCTTGCCAAGTAAGTTTATAATTAGAAACTACGGTTTTTACCGTAATATAGTTACGGTAAAAGCCGTAACAGAGAAGAGAAATAAATTATATATTTGAATCATCAACAATCATTAACTCAATTCAGTCCCTCGATAGAATTTAGTTGGTAATAGCACATTTACACTAACCCTATGGTAGTTCTTCCTTAATGAAAACCATAGGGTTTCTTCATTAATAAAAACTGAAGATTATACGCTTGTATTCCCAAAATATTTTAAGAAATAATCCAAAATAGACTGTAGCGATAATAAGCTTTAAAAATGTTCCTGTAATAAAACCAAGAAAGGAACCAAAAGCAGCTTTTAAAGCTTTTCTAGCAGTCGCTTTATTAATAAGCTCTCCTGTTAAGGCTCCTAAAAAGGGGCCTATAATTATACCTCCAGGTATAGGGAATAGTATGCCTATTATTAAGCCTATAGTGGTACCAATCATTCCGAACCTGCTTCCCCCAAATTTTTTCGCTCCTATGGCAGGAATCATATAATCCAGAACAAAAACAATAAGGGCTATAATTAAGGTTATAATTAAAAAGGTCCAATCATTTGGGACAGCTTTCGTGAGGTGTAATAATAAAAGACCAATCCAACTAAGTGGAGGTCCTGGTAATATTGGAAGAATACTTCCTATTAAGCCCACACATATAAAGAAGAAACCTAAAAAGGCTAAAAAAATATCCATAAAAAAGATTTATTATAGGACGAATAAAAAGACATATTGTTACAAATATAACTTTAGTTGAAAAGTGAAGCAATTAACAAAAGTAAAAGAAGACATAATGCATGTATTGTGGCGATTAGAAAAAGCCAATGTAAGGGAAATTATTGAGGAACTTCCAGAACCTAGACTAGCCTATAATACGGTATCTACAATAGTAAGAATGCTAGAAAGTAAAGGATTTGTTGATTACGATAAAAAAAAGGGAAAGGGCATATTTACTTTCCGTTATTAGAGCAACAGGATTATAGTAGCCAATCTATAAACAAGTTAGTAGATAATTATTTTTATGGGGCATTTAAAAATATGGTGTCTTTCTTTATGAAAAAAATGAGATTAATTTAACTGAATTGGAGTCTGTATTGAAGGAAATTAATAAAAAAGAATAACTGTTTTGCCTTCTGTAAAGCACATATATTATGCTTTAGAAATTTTGAATGACTATTTATTTACAATTAAAGTGAATAAGCTTAAAAAACATAACAATAAGAATGGGTAATGAGTTTAAGGTGTTGTAAGTCAGGTTCTAAATGTTGTAAAAAAGCTATTTTTGAAATGAGATGGCGATAAATAGGGGTGAAAATTGAATAAAAAATTGTACTTTTCAATTTCAGTTAGAATTATGAGAAAAGTACTTCTTTTATTTATAGGGTTACATTTATTATCATGCAACTGTTTTAATGCAAAAAAAGTTGCTTCAGAAGACATTCTTAATGAGGAACTAAAAACCTTCAATTGGAAAGAAGTAGATGCTTACCCTGTGTTTTCAACTTGTGACTCTTCTTTAACAAAATTAGGTAGAAAGCAATGTTTTGAGAACACTTTATCTGCTATTATTACAACCCATTTAGAAACTGAAACTCTAGTGGTGTCTCAAGATATCAATGATACGATTGTATTGATATTTCAAATTTCAAAAAAGGGAGAACTGTTTTTGAAAGATATGAAAATGGATTCCATTATTAAATTAGAAATCCCAGAACTAGAGCCTTTGCTAAAAAGGAGTTTAGATTCCCTGCCTCAAATATTTCCTGCATTAAAAAGAGACCAGCCTGTAAATACGGAGTTTAAGCTACCCGTTATTATAGAGAATTAATGAGGTGACAAATGCTAAAACTTAGTACGAAGGGGTGTCATATTGTTACAATTTTAGTTTAATCTTTTTTTTTTTTTTTTAAACTAAAAACGCAGTGGGACACATTCATTTTTTATTTTTTCAATAGGGTCAAGAAAGCTAAATCTTTCCGACAAATGGTTTAATAAACCCCTAATAAAAAAATAAATGATGAAAAAAAACAGACATAAAGCTTTTACCTTATCCTTACTTCTTGGATTAATTGGCATAACGGGTTATGGTCAAAATCAGAGAGGTGATTCACAGGAATCCAATAATAAAAATGGGCAACCGCACTTAATTACATTTCAAGAGGCGTCATCTTATAAGTTACAAGACGCAAATTCTATTTTAAAAAATCAGTTAAAAACAACTAAAGATGATGAGTATTTTGAGTTTAAATCTGAAAGTGATAAGCTTGGGTTTACACATAAAAAATACCAGCAACAATACAAGGGTGTTAATGTAGAGTTTGGAGTTTACACATTGCATGCCAAAAAAGGAACCGTTCAATCAATGAGTGGTGAATTTTACAAAATAAAGGGTTTAAGTACAACACCAACCATAAGTAAAGCACAGGGGTTGTCTAGAGCCATTAATTATATAGGAGCAGATACCTATTTATGGGAAAATCCAATAATGGCTGAACAGTTAGGTTACACAAAACCTGAAGGAGAATTGGTTATTTTGCCGTATTATGAAGGAGAAACAAGGGTATTTAATCTTGCTTATAAGTACGATATCTATGCTATCTCTCCAATAAGTAGAGGTGAGTTGTATATCGATGCACATACAGGCGCTTTGCTGTTTAATAATAATATAATAAAGCACCTTGGAAAACACTCAAATTCTTCAAAGAAGCTAAAAACTCTTGAAACATACTGTGATAATGGTAAGGCTTCTCCTATAGATGCTAACTTAATAGCTAATGCAGCTACGCGTTATAGTGGCAATAGAACCATTACTACAAGAATGTTGAACAGTGATTATGTTTTAAGAAATAACACTCTAGGAGGCGGTATAAATACCTATAATAGTGGAGGGCAAAATAGTTATCCGCAAACTGATTTTACAGATGCTGATAATAATTGGACTGCTGAAGAGTTTCATAATTCAAATAAGGATGATGCAGCATTGGATGCGCATTGGGGAGCAGAAAAAACATATGAATATTGGTTAAATGTTCATAGTAGAGATAGTTATGATAATTTAGGAGCTCCAATAAATAGTTATGTGCATTATGATGACGAACCTGGGGGACTAGGTTTCGATAATGCTTTTTGGAATGGTTCTGTTATGACTTATGGAGACGGTTCTTGGGTAGAAGGTCAAGAAGGCGGTCAATTTGATGCTTATACCTCTATAGATGTCGTTGGGCATGAAATTGGTCACGCAATAACACGAAGTACAGCAGATTTAGTTTATGCAAGAGAATCGGGAGCTTTAAATGAAGGGTTTTCAGATATTTGGGGCGCTTCAGTTTTACATTATGCTAAAGGAAATGGTAGCGATTTAGCACCAGATGAGAGTATATGGTTAATTGGAGGAGAGATAGAAAGAAGACCTGGTAGAGTTTCATCTCGTTCTATGAGTAATCCAAAAGAAGTAAATAACCCAGACACTTATAGAGGTGTAAATTGGACGCCAGCTACTCTAGTTGAAGGCTGTGTTTTTCCAATAGGAAGTGGGCGTCCAGGGGATAATGATCAATGTGGTGTACATAACAATTCAAGTATACTAAATCATTGGTTTTATCTTGTTACTGTTGGTAGTGCAGGGACAGATGAAATTAATGACAACGGAGACCTGTTTAATGTTTCTGGAATTGGAATGACAAAAGCAGCAGCATTAGCATACAGAACATTGAATATGTATTTAACTCCAAACTCTGGATATGCAATGGCTAGAACGGCAACGATTCAAGCAACAGCAGATCTCTTTGGAGCTGAAGGGACTGAGGTTATTGCTGTAACAAATGCTTGGTATGCAGTTGGTGTTGGAGAAGCTTATTGTGGGCTAGGTGCACCGTCTAATTTGGTTTCTTCAGAAATTCAAGATAATTCAATTACATTAGAGTGGAATGCGGTTCCAGGAGCAGCGTCATATGCTATAAAAATAGGAGATAATGATGTTATTTATACAACGGAAACAAGCTATGTTGAAGGCGGATTAGTATCAGGAACAACTTATGTTTGTAATGTAGAGGCTCGGTGTCCTAATGATGGCCTAGGGACTACTTCGACTATAGAAGTAACTACCACTGGGGAGCAACCAATGCAATATTGTAGTTCTAATGGGCTATGGAGAGATTTAATGCATATTAGTCGTGTGCAAATAAATACAATAGATAACACTTCGTTAGATGGCACTGAATTATCAGAGATACCAGGTTATTCCGATTTTACCTCCATATCTACTGACTTAGCTAGAGAAACTTATGTTACGATTGCTATAACCCCAACAATCCGATCAGGAGTTGCTATTAGCACATCATATGCTGTATGGATCGATTATAATAATGATTATGACTTTACAGATCCAGGGGAACAAGTATTAGCGCAAGAGGCTGTTGCTTTAGATGCGATTGGAGGAATCTTTATGGTTCCTACTAATGCTGTTATAGGGGAGACTAGAATGCGTGTCTCAATGAATTTAATAGGGATTCCAGAGTCTTGTGAACATTTTTTTGTGGGAGAAGTTGAAGATTATACTGTTAATATTGGCAATGTGTTACCTGCATGTGCCTTGGAAGCACCATCTAATTTTGTTTCTTCAGAAATACAAGAGAGTTCAATTGGATTAAGTTGGGACCCTGTACCAGGAGCACTATCCTATATTGTAAGAATAGGTGATAATGAGGTGATTAATACTACCGAAACAATGCATATTGCAACAGGTTTAGAATCGGAGACAACATATTTATGTACTGTAGAAGCATTATGTCCTAATTTAAGCCTAAGCTTTAATAGTTCTAATCTAAATGTAACAACCATACCTAGAACGACTTATTGTGATTCTGAACGAATTGAAACCTTTCAAGAATACATTGGTCGTGTACAATTAAATACTATAGATAACACTTCAGATACAGGGCCAGAGAATAGTCCAGGCTATTCTGATTTTACTTCTATATCTACAGATTTAAATATAGGAGATACAACTACGATTACTATAACACCAGTTTGGCCATTTGGACCACTTGAAGAAAGTTATGCGGTATGGATCGATTATAATAATGATTATGATTTTACAGACCCAGGGGAACAAGTACTCTTGGTGAGTGATTCTGATATGAGTTCTGTAAGTGGAACTTTTACAATTCCTGATAATGCTGTTATTGGGGAGACTAGGATGCGTGTAAGCTTGATTAATTTTGATGACTCTCTGCCTTGTGGAGTATATGGTTTTGGAGAAGTTGAAGATTATACTGTAAATATTTTAGAGTCTAGTTTAACAGTAGCAACACATACTCTGGAAAATGATGAATCGACAGAACTTCGTATTTATCCAAATCCAGTACAAGGGAATGTAATATATGTAAAGTCAGACAGTAATTTGGATTACACGATTCTAAACATGCTAGGGCAAGAAATAAGAAGAGGAGCATCTTCAACAAGCGAGATAGATGTTAGTAAGCTTGAATCTGGAATGTATATGATTCAATTCAAAACGAATCATAAGGATATTATAAAGAAATTTATTAAACAATAATGATTCGTTTAAATGTTGTGAAAATCCCGATATGTAGCTATCGGGATTTTTTTGTGTTAGAAGTTTTAACGGACAATTATATTTTTAAGTTTCTTCGAGAGTCTATAATATGAATTTGTATCCAAGTGCAAAATCCACAGGGAAATGGCCTTGGTTGTCTACAAAAATACCAAACAAAGAATCGTATAAAAATGTGAGGTAGCCCTTGTTACCTAGTTTAATGTCAGCCCCAATACCAAAAGCAAATGGTGCATCGAAACTTGTTCCTGTTTTAGTTTCGGTAATTGTATCTGAACTTGGAAGGCTATAAGTTATGGTTGTTTTACTAGACGTAAAAGTTACAAATTTTGTTTGTGCGTAAATGTGAAATATAGAGGTGTTTATAAATCTAAAACGATAGCCTAGGGCTAATTGTGTGGCTTCGTATTCAAAAGCATCTTTGTCTGTGGAATGTCTAATATTTAAAAAACCAGCCTGTTTAGCGTTTGCTTTATCTGAAATAACTTCTAGCTCAGCACCAAAAGAAAATGTGTTTTCATTATTAGGATTGTCTACAAAAGGACTATTGGTTAGCCCACCAAAAGCACCTAAGCGTAATTTTAATTTAGACCTGGTATCTTTATAAGTGTAGTTGGTATCTTTTGAAGCATTGTAGGCGTTAAGGAATAACTTTAAACTGTAGGTTGTTAACTTTACATTGGAAGTCTCTAGCTGTGTTAAATCCGTTAATACTTTTTTGTATTCCTCTTGGTATTTGTTATTGCTGTCTTTTGTGTTTTTTAACTCTATAATATTGCCATTAGTGTTTCTAATAAAATAACGGTATTGGTTATTAAAGGTGTTCCATAATAAATCTAGAGAGCCATCGACTTCTGTTTTTAATTCTAATGTTTCTTGGTTAACAGTGTAGGTTTCTTGTGAGAAGGAAATATTACTAAAAGCGATAAGACTTAGTAAAGCGATTATTTGTTTCATTGGGATTTGGGATTTACTGTAAAAGTAGATATTTTAAGTGAATTAATGTATTTTGGTAAAAAAGGATGTTTTAATAAATAAAGCGATGCTTAAATGTTTGTTATCGTAGTTTTAGGAGTGTAATATGTTTTATTTTTTAAAGCGTCTTCCTTTCCATGTATAAGTGGAAAATAGTGAAATAAAGGCAATGTAAACACTAAAAAAAGGATAAGCCAAACTAGAGAATAAAAAAGAGGACAAGTATTTTTCTTGTTCTAAAAAACGACTCGTTTTAAAGAGTAGTAAAAAATCAATACCGGACTTAATAAAAAAAATGTAAAGTAATTGGTTGAGCTTAAAGCCTCCTATTATAGTGTAAATTAAAGCGAAAATTAATACAATATTCATTAACAAAACGATTAAACCGGTTAGTTTTCCAAAGGTAGAATTATAACGGGAGGTTTTTGCTGCCCAGCGTTTGCGTTGTGATACCAACCCTTTCCAATCTGCTTGAGGTTTCGTTTTTACTAAGGCGTGTTTAGATTTTAGGTACCCAATAGCACCTTCGTTTAATTTAAGTGCTTTTTCTAATAAAAAAATATCATCGCCACTTGCAATATCTGTATTGCCTTCAAAACCGTTTACAGAATTGAAGAAGGCTTTTTCGTAAGCTAAATTAGCACCATTACATAGAAAAGGGCTCTTAATGCCTACGGCTCCTATAGTCGCTCCTATTAGGCTTTGAAAGTCGAGTAGTTGAAAACGCTTAAAAAAAGAATTTATCTTATGGTAAGTTACTGGTGCAATAATAAATTTTGATTTTTTGTTTTGTATAAAGGCATCAAAAGCATCGAGCCAATATTTAGGAACAGTACAATCGGCATCTGTAGTTACAATCCAAGCGTGTTTGGCACTATGTATAGCAGAGGTAATGGCGTCTTTTTTTGGAGCGTTAGTTGTTCTTTGATTTTTTATAATAGTGATTTGAAAATCAGGATGATATTTAGAGAAACTAGCGATGAGCTTAGAAGAATTATCGCTAGAATTATCATCAACACATAGCACTTCAAACAAGTGCTTAGGATAGTTCAACTGTTTCAGAGAATCTAATAATTCTGGTAAGTTGTTAATTTCATCTCTAAAGGGAATAATAACAGAGAATGTTGTTTGAGGTTTTAAATCTTCAAAAATAAAGCCTTTTACTTTGTCAAAACCATAGGTAAACCCAGCTATTAAAAGGAGGTAAATTATAGTCGTAATTATAAAAAATAAGCTCATAAAGCAGTTTGATTTTGAGGGAGGTTAAAATTAAGCACATAAAAGCTACCCAAAAGACTAGGCAAAACAAAATTAAGTACCCACATTAACGTAACAGTACATAGAACCGTAAATTCATTAATACCAACTATAGAAAATAAATAAACAGCAATGCTACCTTTAATAATAATATCTAAAAAGGTTACAGACGGAATTATGGATGCTAATAAATACATAGAAGTTATAACAGTCATCGTCTCTAAATACGACAGTTTAACGCCAAAGAGATGTAAAATAAAATAAAATTGAAATGAGAAAATACCATACCTAATAAAAGAGAATAGGGTGCCTAATATTTTGATATGTAAAGGGAGTTTAAAAATAAAGTTTTTAATTTTCCATATGAAGTTTCCTTTTGTTTTGTGTCTGTTATACCAAAACGCAAAACATATAAAACAAACTATAAAAACAAATACAATTATGGTTTTTATTAATTCACTATAATTAATGGCAATACTGTAGTGGCTAATAAAAAAAACAAAACCGAGAATGCCTAAAATAATTGTGATACTCATTTGCATTATATTGCCAATTAAGTTTAATAATAAAACGCGCTTCCTATAGCTTTTTGAAAAATAAATACTCTTTGCGCCGTACTCTCCAATTCTATTGGGCGTAAATAGTGAAGCTGTAAAAGCGCCTAAACTTTGCTCGGAAGCATCAAGAAACGTTATTTTTTTAATAGAAGAAACCAATGTCTTCCATTTTAAGATTTCGAAAAACCAATTAAGAGTCGTTAGAAAAAGGAGTGATAGAATGTTTTTTATGGAAAAAAGAGCGTTATCAATTAAAAACTGATAAAAAACATTAAAATTTAAAGTGCTATTGTTTGCAAGTTTATGGTATATAAAATAAAAAGCACTAACAACAATACTCAATTTAAGGAGTATAAAAAAGAATTGTTTAGTTTTGTACGGTAAGCTGTTATTCATAAACGATTAACTCAATTTTGCATCTATTGAGTTAGAAGTTGATTCTAATTTGCAAATTAAACGAAATATATTATAATGAAGCCCTTAAATAAATACCATTGTTTGTTTATATTACTATTAATTAGCATTACTAATGCCTTTTCTCAAGCCGAAATGGAAAAATGGAAGGCGCTTATAGCATTTGGATTGAATAGCCCTTCTCAAAATGGATTAGTAACGCCTTTTGAATCTAAAGGGGTGAATTTTCCAACAATAAATCTAGGTGTACAGCACATGTTCAAACCACAAATGGGAGCTAAATTAGATTATGGTTTTAATCGATTTTCTAATGCAAGTAATACTACAGAATTTAAAGTGAACTATACGCGTTTAAACGCGCAGTTTGTATACGATGCGACTATGGACTTTGCGGCTTTACCGATAGGAATGGGGCTTGTAGGGCATGTTGGGCCAGGGGTTTCTATAATAAAGCCTTTGGATACTTATAAGGAGAATAAAACAACGTATTTAAATGCTATGGGAGGCGTAGAATTGCATTATAGAATTGGACAAACAATTTCGGTATTTACAGATGTGTCTTATATTTATGGCTTCGCAAGTGCATTCGACCCGTTGTCTGAAGGATTTGGTTCTTTTAATGGAAATATGTTAACCGTAACCTTTGGAGTGTCATTTTCACTTAGCGGTTGTGCCTATTGTAATTAATGATATGATAGACGAAAAAATAATATTAGGGATAGATCCAGGAACAACCATTATGGGGTTCGGACTTATAAAAGTGGTTAATAAAAAAATGCAATTTCTTCAACTTAACGAGTTGGATTTAAAAAAATATGATGACCATTACCTAAAACTGAAATTAATATTTGAGCGTACTATAGAGTTGATAGACACGCACCATCCTGATGAGATCGCAATCGAGGCTCCTTTTTTTGGAAAAAATGTACAAAGTATGTTAAAACTTGGTAGGGCACAAGGTGTTGCTATGGCTGCAGGTTTGTCTCGAGAAGTTCCTATTACCGAATATGCGCCTAAAAAAATAAAGATGGCCATTACAGGGAATGGTAATGCAAGTAAAGAACAAGTCGCTAAAATGTTACAAAGTATGTTAGGTCTAAAGACTTTGCCTAAAAATTTGGATTCTATGGATGGTTTGGGAGCAGCTGTTTGTCATTTTTATAATCAAGGGCGGGTTGAGATTGGAAAGAGCTATTCTGGTTGGAGTGCCTTTGTAAAGCAAAATGAAAAAAGAATAAAAAAATAATCTTTAGATGTGACTTCCCTTTAAAGTTATAAGCCTTTTTAAGAAGTATCAAACGTTAATATAAAAATTGAAATTATCGCAGGAATATACATCCATATACCATTTTGTAAGCAAGCATGTCATTACTGTGACTTTCATTTTTCAACATCATTAAAAAAGAAAAGTGAACTTGTTAACGCTTTGGTTAGAGAGCTGGAGTTACGTAAAGAGGAGTTTAAAAATACAACAGTAGAAACTATCTACTTTGGAGGAGGCACCCCTTCTTTATTGTCTATAGATGAACTCCAGTTACTCATAAACACTGTTTATTGTAATTATAAGGTTTCAGAAAACCCAGAAATTACATTAGAAGCAAATCCAGATGACTTAATCAGTATTTCATTGGCTTCAAAAGCATTAGATCACATTTTTGAACGCTATCTATCTATCGGAATAAACCGGTTAAGTATTGGTGTGCAGTCTTTTTTTGAAGACGATTTAAAATTAATGAATCGTGCACATAATGCTTCCGAAGCAAAACAATGCTTAGAAGTTGCAAGGCGCTATTTTGATAATATATCCTTAGACCTTATTTATGGTATTCCTGGCTCTACTAATACACAGTGGAAAGAAAATATAGAAACAGCATTGTCTTTTGGTGTTAATCACATATCAAGTTACGCTTTAACTGTAGAGCCTAAAACAGCATTGGCTACATTTATTAAAAAAGGAGTCGTTAAAAATGTTGATGATGCCTTAGCAGCGCAACAGTTTCATCTTTTAATAGAGACTTTAGAAGCGTCTAATTTTATACATTATGAACTGTCGAACTTTGGTAAATTAGGTTATTTTAGCAGGAATAATTCAGCCTATTGGCAAGGTAAGGTCTATTTAGGGATTGGTCCTTCTGCACATTCTTTTAATGGGGAGCAACGCAGTTGGAATGTCCGTAATAATTCAAAGTATATTAAGGCTATAGAGAATAAAGTTCTTCCTATGGAAATCGAAACCCTAAGTCTAAACGATCGATACAATGAGTATGTAATGACTGGTTTACGAACTGTTTGGGGTGTTTCATTAAAAAAAATTAAGCATGATTTTGGAAACGAGTATGAAGCGTATCTTTTAAAGATGTCTCAAAAGCATATAACAGAAGATTTGTTGTATATTGAAGATGAAAAGCTATTAGTTACTAAAAAAGGGAAGTTTTTGAGTGATGGCATTGCATCAGATTTATTTAAAATTGAGAACCATTGAATACAGTAATAACAGTACAAGATAAAACTTATACTATAGATTTATTAAAGCCATTAGATATATCTATAACATTGAAAGCAGCTAACGATAATGCAAATGCATGGTATGTAGACGCGCCAAGTATTAGTCCTGTAATTGTTGGAGATTGGGTGGCAAGTGTAAATGAAGGAGCGTCGGTTAATTTTAACAATATAGCGTTCAATCCACACGCACACGGAACGCATACAGAATGTGTTGGACACATAACAAAGAAGTTTTATAGCGTTAATAAATGTTTAAAGCAATTTATGTTTCTTGCAGAAGTGATAACAGTTGCGCCAGAAGCAATGGATGGAGATTATGTGATTTCTAAAGAGCAACTTCAATATTTAATTAAAAATGAGAATGTAGAGGCATTGGTTATTAGGACAATGCCTAATACAAAAGAAAAGAAATCACGTCAATATTCCAATACAAATTGGCCTTATTTAACAGAAGCTGCAGCAACTTATATTAGAGAGATTGGAATTAAGCATTTACTTATAGATTTGCCAAGTGTAGATAAAGAAAAAGACGATGGTAAATTACTTGCACATAAAGCATTCTGGGATGTACAAGGAAGTATAAGAGTTAACGCCACCATCACAGAGTTTATATATGTCTCCAATAAAATTAAGGATGGACTTTATATTCTAAACCTTCAAATAGCATCTTTTGCTAATGATGCAACGCCTAGTAAACCTGTGCTGTATAAAGTTGAGTAAAAGTAGTGTGTTTAATATTCTATTTTAGCTTTTAAGCGAAGCATATCTATTATCTTAAAAATAGTTTTTTAATTGATAGTCAGTGTCTTGTGTTTTTTAATATTAGCCTTAACGCGGTTTTTTATTACTTTTTTTGTATATTAGTACTCTCTCCTAAAAAATATAAGAATTAATTAATAGTGTAGTTTTTATAAAAAATCAATAAACCTCTATTAAAATGAATAGAATAGTACTTTACATTAATGATGTTTTAGTTAGTCTTGATATTCCCCCTTTAGTAAAAGTCACAGATAAAATGTATCACCATTCTTTAAAAAGAAGACATAAAAGTTTAACAAAAGAAAATATTGAGTAAATTTTTTTAAATTTATTCAATGAATATAGAATACATTAGAGCATACTGCCTTAATAAATCACACGTTACTGAAAGTTTCCCTTTCGACAAGGATACTTTGGTGTTTAAAGTAGCAAATAAAATGTTTGCTTTAGTATCATTAAAAAAATGGGAGGAAGGTGTCGGGTTTATTAATTTAAAATGTAACCCAGACTATGCGTTAGAACTTAGAGCTGAATACGAAAGTATAACAGCTGGGTGGCATATGAATAAAAAACACTGGAATTCGGTCTACATTTATAAAAAAGAATTGCAACCACATTTTATAATTGAATTAATAAACCATTCTTACGATATGGTTGTTAGGACCTTGCCTAAAAAAGTTCGAGAAACGTTATAATGTCATTAAACAATCGTTTAAAAATCAATTTCTTTCATAATCATAATAAACATACCTTTACGTTTTAAAATTTTATTATGAGTTTAGAAAGAGAACTGAAGAAAAGAGCAAACAATATATGTGAATTGTGCGGACATAATGAACATATAGAAATATACACTTTGGCACCACATAAAGATATCAATTTAAAAAAATCAATAGTAGCCTGCAAAGTTTGTGTAGGGCAGATTGAAGACTCAGAAACTACAGACGCAAATCATTGGAGGTGTTTAAACGATAGTATGTGGAGTGAGCACGAAGCAGTTCAAGTAACTGCTTGGAGAATGCTTTCTAGACTTAGAAAAGAAGGTTGGCCACAAGATTTACTTGACATGATGTATTTAGAAGATGAGGTTTTAGAATTTGCAAAAGCGACAGGAGAAGGAGAAGCAGATCCCAATAAACTAATTCATAGAGATGTTAATGGAGTTGTTCTACAAGCAGGGGATTCTGTTGTTTTAATAAAAGATTTAAAAGTAAAAGGCTCTAGTATGGTTGCAAAACAAGGAACAGCTGTAAGGCGTATTTCTTTAGATCATGAAAATGAAAAATATATAGAAGGAAAAGTAGGGCCAACACAAATCGTAATTATTACAGATTATGTTAAGAAATTATAATCTATAAAAATAGTACCAATAAAACAGGCAATCAATACTTTTGATGGCTTGTTTTATTGGTGTCTTTTTAATGTCGCTTTGTAGGTTGAGGGATTCGTAAATTTAATGGCTTTAAACTGTCTATTAAAGTTTGAAATATTTTTAAAGCCTGTTTTATAAGCGATTTCAGAAACAGCATCAGCTTTTTGCGACTCCATTAACTTGCAGGCATATTCTATGCGGAGCTCATTTAAAAACCTGAAGTAAGTCTTGTTGGTTCGTTTCTTGAAGTATTTGCAAAAGGCATTTTTTGTCATTGCAGCAACGTTAGATATTGTTTCTAAACTAATGTCTTGATCATAATACTTCATTGTGTATTCAAAAATATCTTGCATTCGTTTTCCTTCTGTAATACTGTATTTTTTGTTATAAATAAAAGAAGATAAACTGGTGTATCGGGCTTTTGAAGCTTTTTTTAAAAGCTGTAATAATAGGATGAAACGCTCTAGTTTAGATCCTGTTTTTAAGTTTAAAAACAAATCCTTAAAATGCTCTGTTAGAGGTGATATCATAAAACCGTGAAGGGAGCGTTTAAAAAACACGCGAAGCTCCTTTAACTCTTCAAGCATAAAAAAGGAATTGCCAAAACTGTTTTCTGTAAAAAATAAACTAAGCATATGTGACTTACTAGAAGCCACACTATCGCTTTTAAAAACATGTGGCAGATTGCTGCCAATAATTAAAACATCACCTTGTTTGTAGTAGTTAATGGTATCGCCAACAATAAGTGTCCCCTCGCCCTTAAGGATAAAACTCAACTGAATCTCTTCGTGTTGATGTAATTTGTCATAAAAGAAATCATTAACATCCTCTTGAAATACAAGTGCATCATATTCTGGTTTAGGAATCTTAAAAGGCAGTATCTTCATAGTACTCGTATTAAGCAAATAATAACCAAATTTAATATAAAAAATAAGATATAGGATAATATTGTATCAATATAGGATAAAAAGTTAATAAAAAGACATTAAATTCTAAATTACTTTTGTAGTCTTAAACGATGAGATTATGAGCATAAAATGGAAAGGCGTTATGCCAGCTGTAACAACTAAGTTTACTAAAGAAGATACTTTAGATTTACCTAGTTTTGAAATTAATATTCACGCGCAATTAGAAGCAGGAGTTAGTGGAATTATTTTAGGGGGAACTTTAGGAGAAGCAAGTACACTTACCGATGAAGAAAAACGGGTTATTGTAAGAAAAGCGGTAGAGGTTGTGGCAGGTAAAGTACCTATTGTTATGAATATAGCAGAGCAAACAACAAAAGCAGCTATTGATGCAGCAAGGAAAGCAGAAGAAGACGGTGCTTCTGGCTTGATGATGTTACCACCTATGCGTTACAAGGCTGATGATAGAGAGACAATAACATATTTTAAGAAAGTAGCAAAGAGTACGCGGTTGCCAATTATGGTGTATAACAATCCTGTAGATTATGGAATTGAAGTGAGCTTAGATATGTTTGATGAATTATTGCAAGAATGTCCAAACATACAGGCTGTCAAAGAGTCTACACGTGACTTATCTAATGTGACCCGTATTAAGAATCGTTTTGGAGACCGGTTAGCCATTTTAAGCGGAGTAGATACTTTGGCTTTAGAAAGTATATTAATGGGGGCAGATGGATGGGTTGCTGGATTAGTCTGTGCTTTTCCTGCAGAAACAGTTACTATTTTTAATTTGGCTAAGGCGGGGAGAGTTGAAGACGCTTTGGGAATTTATCGTTGGTTCTTACCATTGTTAGAATTAGATATAAATAGTAAATTAGTACAAAACATTAAATTAGCAGAAGTTGCAACCGGAATAGGAACAGAAATGGTACGAGAGCCCCGTTTGCCTTTAGTAGGAGAAGAAAGAGAAAAAGTGTTGGCTATTATTGACCAAGGCATAAAAACAAGACCTAAACTTTCAGGGTACAAGGTGTAATCATAGTAAATTGAGAGCAGATCAATTAAAAGTGTTATCTAAGATTAAAAGGTTTTATTAAGAAAAGAGTGTTAAGTAGCAGAGAATATACCTAGTTATAGAGAAAGAATTATTAATTATAAAAGAATACTCAGGAAGAGAGATTGTAAAATGATTACAGGAAAAAGTTATATAGGAGATATGCTTTCGGCAGCAGGAAACAAAACATATAAAACCTTCAATCCCGAATTGAATCGTGAAAATGAATTTGTTTTTGTAGAAGCGACTTCTCAAGAAATAAACCAGGCTGCAGAATTAGCAAAAGAAGCCTTTAAAACTTATAAAAATACTTCAGGAATAGAAAAAGCGATTTTTCTAAGAGCTATAGCAGAAGAGATCGAAGCATTAGGCGATGATTTGATTGCTGTTTACACCTCGGAATCGGGCCTCTTAGAAGGGCGGGCTAAAGGTGAAAGAGGAAGAACTGTAGGGCAATTACGTGCTTTTGCAGCTCAAATCGAAGAAGGGTCATGGGTTGAGGCTAGTATCGATAGCGCTCAACCAGAACGGCAACCTATGCCAAAGGTCGACCTTCGTAAAATGATGGTGCCAATAGGTCCAGTCGTAGTCTTTGGAGCCTCTAATTTTCCTTTAGCTTTTTCTACGGCAGGTGGAGACACCGCAGCTGCATTAGCTGCAGGCTGCCCCGTAATTGTAAAATCTCACCCAATGCATTCTGGAACCGGAGAAATGGTTGCTTCAGCAGTGTTAAAAGCAGCAAAGAAAACAGGAATGCCAAATGGTGTGTTTTCAAATTTAAATAGTAGTGGAATTAAAGTCGGGCAAGAACTTGTGCAACATCCAAATGTGAAAGGAGTAGGGTTTACAGGAAGTATAAGCGGCGGACGTGCGTTATTTGACTTGGCATCTAAGCGGCCAGAACCTATTCCTGTTTTTGCTGAAATGGGGAGTGTAAATCCCGTAATATTACTCCCTAAGGCTTTAAATGAAAAGGCAGCGAATTGGGCGAGAACTTATGCTGGATCTATTACTTTAGGAGCAGGACAGTTTTGTACAAACCCAGGGTTACTAATAGGGATTAAAGGAGCAGGGCTAACTCAGTTTACAAAAGTGCTGGCAGAAGCGATTGTGAAGGCAGAACCTCTGTGTATGTTGCATCCAAATATTATTGGAGCTTATGAAAAAAATAAAGCGAAGCTATTAGACGAACCGAAGTTAAATGTACTTGCAGAATATACCGATGAGGTACAGTCTAATTATGCTAAGCAAGTAGTTTCTAGAGTTAGTGGAGCGACCTTTTTAGAGAACCCTGCATTACATAATGAAGTTTTTGGTCCGTTTTCAATAGTTGTAGAATGTGATAATGAATCGCAATTGGAAACTGTAATAGAGCACTTAGAAGGACAATTGACTGGAACTATAATTGCTAAGGACAGTGAATTAGCAAGCAATATGAATATCGTTATGGCGTTGCAAAATAGAGTCGGGCGTCTTATCTTTAATGGCGTACCCACTGGAGTTGAAGTGTGTCCGTCTATGTTGCATGGAGGGCCTTATCCTGCATCTACAGATTCTAGATTTACAGCTGTTGGAATAGATGCTATAAAACGATGGGTAAGACCATTTAGTTTTCAATCTTGGCCAAATGCATTATTACCTAGTGAATTAAAAGATGAAAACCCTCTAGGGATTTTAAGGACCGTAGATAATATTAAAACAAGAGCAGCACTTTAAGTATGGCACGAAAGACTTTTTTTTGTGTAGATGCGCATACCTGTGGTAACCCTGTTAGAGTAATAGCAGGTGGTGGACCAGATTTAAAAGGGCGTAATATGAGTGAAAAACGTCAGCATTTTCTAAGCGATTATGATTGGATTCGTAAAGGGCTTATGTTTGAGCCTAGAGGACATGATATGATGAGTGGTAGTATATTATTCCCTCCTCATGATCCAGAACATGATTTTGCTATTTTGTTTATAGAAACCTCAGGCTGTTTGCCAATGTGTGGTCATGGAACAATTGGAACAATTACAATTGCTATTGAGGAAGGTTTGATAAATCCTAAAATTCCAGGAAAAATAAAAATGGAAGCCCCTGCAGGTTTAGTTGAAATTGAATATCAACAAACGGGCAAAAAGGTAGATTGGGTGAAGCTCATTAATGTGAAAAGCTATTTGGCAGCTCAAGACCTAACGATTAATTGTCCAGGATTAGGGGAAATAACTTTTGATGTGGCTTATGGGGGTAATTATTATGCCATTGTTGATCCTCAACAAAATTTTTCGGGAGTGCAAGATTTTACTGCAAGTCAAATCATTCAGCTTTCTCAAGTCGTTAGAGAGCGAATTAATCTAAAATATCCAGATGCTTTTATTCATCCTGAGGATAAAACGATTAGAGATGTGACCCATATGCTATGGACAGGAGCCCCTATTGATCCAACTTCATCTGGACGTAACGCTGTTTTTTATGGAGATAAAGCCATTGATAGAAGTCCTTGTGGCACAGGAACGTCTGCAAGAATAGCACAGTTGTATGCTAAAGGAAAACTAAAAAAAGGGGAGTCCTTTATTCATGAAAGTTTTATAGGAAGTAAATTTATTGGCTGTGTAGAAGAAGTGGTGTCCTTGAATGGTAAAGCAGCTGTGATTCCAAGTATAAAAGGATGGGCTAAGGTTTTTGGTTACAATACAATTATTATTGATGATGACGATGATCCTTATGCATATGGTTTTCAGGTGATTTGATAAGGTGTGTAAATGAAATTGATTTAGAGAACTACAGAAATAAAAAGAAATGCCAAAAACGGTTATCATTATTGGAGGAGGAATAATAGGCTTAAATACGGCGTATTATTTACAAAAAGAAGGTCATAAAGTGACAGTAGTGGATCAATCTGATTTTTCTAGTGGCGCATCATTTGTTAATGCAGGATATATCACTCCAAGTCATTTTATTCCTTTGTCTGCACCAGGAATGATTAATAAAGGAATCAAATGGATGTTTAATTCAGCAAGTCCATTTTATGTAAAACCAAGATTTGATAGTGATTTTTTTAAATGGGCTTGGGCCTTTAAACGCGCTGCAACTAAAACTAAGGTTGAAAAAGCAATTCCAATAATAAAAGCAATCAATTTATATAGTAGAGACTTGTATGAAGAGATGAAGCATTCTTCTGATTTTAAATTTCATTATGAACGGAAAGGGTTATTAATGTGTTATAAAACAGATGCTGTAGGAGAAGCCGAATGGAAAATTGGGCAGCGGGGAATAGAAGAAGGTTTGGGAGTTCAAAACCTTTCTCTTAAAGAGGTTGAGAAAATAGAACCTAATGCAAGGTTAAATATTAGAGGGGCGGTATATTACGATTCAGACGCTCATATGACTCCAAGCGATTTTATGCAAAAAATGATGACTTATTTGAAGGCAAAAGGAGTTGTTTTTCTCGAGAACGAACGTGTTGACGATATAAAAATAGATAATAAAAAAATATCAAAAGTAATAACTAAAAACCAAGTGTTATTCGCAGATGACGTTGTTTTGGCAGCTGGTAGTTGGAGCCCTTTAATGACTAAAAAAATAGGTTTAAACATTCCAATGCAAGCAGGAAAGGGGTATCGAATAAATGTAGAGCGAGAAACAGGAATTACCATACCTGCTATTTTGTGTGAAGCTAAGGTTGCAGTGACACCTATGGATGGCTTTACGCGTTTTGCTGGAACAATGGAAGTCGCGGGAATTAACCATAAGGTTAATCCTAAACGAGTTAATGCTATTGCAGAAGCTGCTGAAAATTATTATAAAGGTATCGTTGTTAAGAGTATCGAAAAAAAGAATGCAGCATGTGGGTTACGACCTTGTTCACCAGATGGCTTGCCATACATTGGGAAATCTTCAAAATGCACAAATTTAACCATTGCAACGGGGCATGCTATGATGGGCTGGAGTTTAGGTCCAGCAACAGGAAAATTGGTAGCAGAGCTTATTTCAGATAAAAAAACAAGCTTAAATTTAAATCCTTTTCATCCTGATAGAAAATTTTAAGCTTGTTTGAATTGTAATTAATAATCAAAGGATTAGTTGGTCTCTTTTGATAAGAGCATAATTATATGGGCAGCACTCCAACTAAAGTTTTGAGCATGGAG
This sequence comes from Lacinutrix sp. YIN62, assembly GCF_057219185.1. Lineage (NCBI taxonomy): Bacteria > Pseudomonadati > Bacteroidota > Flavobacteriia > Flavobacteriales > Flavobacteriaceae > Lacinutrix > Lacinutrix sp. YIN62. The sequence goes on along the minus strand of NZ_JBXVVH010000017.1, from coordinate 17,536 downwards.
TCCTTCACCTGTTAATGGATGATAGTTTTCTCTAATAGCTTTTCCTTTTTTGAGTAAGCCTTTTGCGTTGTTCAGTATTTTAAAGGTCGCTTTGTCGGCTTCTGCATTAAATCCATAATTACGTAACCCTTTTACTCCAAAGTAAGATTGATCTAACCAATTCGGGCCTCGCCAATACCCTTTTAATGGATCGAATTTGGGGTGATCTGCACTCATTGTTTGAAAAGGAACTTGGGTGTGAAATTTTTGAGGATTCATCATTTTATTTTTTACAGCTTCAGCTTGCTTTTGGCTAGCGGCGTTTGCCCATAGTGCTGTCCAGCCTTCACTACCTTCTCCTTTTATAAAGTGAGTGCCTTCTATGTTTGTGTCGTAAAACCAGCCATCGTTTTTATCATAAAATTGTTTTTGAATTTGCTTTTTTAAGATTTCAGCTTCTTTTAAGTAGGACGCAACCTCTTTTGGTTTTGAAAGTGTTTTTGCTAAAGTAGCTAGATAGTGTTTTTCGGCATATAAATAGGCATTTAAATCTACGCTTTCTTGGTTTAAAGAGTAGGCCCCTTTTGCATTTTTTAAAATTTTGGCATTATCAAATCTAATGGCATTATCCATTCCGCTTTCCCATTTCGCAGCAACCAAGGAGCCATCGGTAGAACCGTATTCGCAAAGCCCATCGTTATCATGATCTCGTTTTGTGTACCACCAGTTATGATATTTCTTTAGTTTCGGATAGAGCGCTTTAATAAAATTAAGCTCTTTATCTTTTTCATAAATTTTAAGTACAGCCCAAGCAGAAAGTGGAGGTTTTGTATCTCTGTAATTATGTTTTTCTATAAGGGTATCTCTAAATATACAATCGACAATAAAGCCATCTTCTTTTTGAAAATCGAACATTGCGCGGATTTGCTTTTTTGCTAAATCTGTATGGTAATAAGATAAGCCTACAGCATGCTTCCACGAATCCCAGGACCAAAATCCATGAAACCATTTGTAATGGTAACTAGGAAATAAACCTTCGTTTTTTATTTCACCAGCTGGAATTCGCCAGTTATTTTGTAGTGTAAGTTGTGCTTTTGCTAGCACGTTTGCATATTCCGTGGTTTTGAATTGTGTTTTTCGGTTTTTAATTAATGATGTTAATTGCGTTTCTTTTTCAATTTTGACTGTTTCTAAAATTGAATCAAAACTGGTAGTAGTCCATTTTTTTTGTTCTTCTTCCCAGGAATACTCAGGAAAAATAAAGGTTTGAGATATTATTAGTGTTTTTGATTGATTGGGCTTTAAAGCGAGCGTTTCAAAATGCGCATCGTAACTCTGGTTTGAAACTAATATAGAAATAAGATTTTTAGGAAGGTTTAAATAGCCTTTTGCTTCTGAATTTTCTGAAGAAAATACGATTGTTTCTTTTTCTGAACTTATAGAAATGCCAACGTCAAATAATTGCCCGCTTACAATTGGATATAATGTGATGTCTTTAGAGGAAATGTTCGTTATTTTAGTTTTTTGTAATACTGAATGTTTTGAAGCATACACAAGTGTTTGGTCTACTTTTAGTGTCGCGTTCTTAAACGTTTGCTCTAGATGGCTAGAAAAGCTATTTTGAGATTGTAAAGTGGTATTCCAATTAATAGCTTGTGTGTTGTTTTCTCCTTTTAAGCTAAGGTTAGCAAGTGATTTACTGCTCCAAACTCCATTTTGTTGTGTCATTAAAAATGGCCCTGTAAATCCGCCTATGTTCGATGTAGAATCGGGAAAGCTATAAGCAAACCATGCCCCTTGATCAGAAAACATTAATCCAGATCTATCTGTAGCGCTTTGAGGTGTTACTTGGTAATCGAGGATGTTTTTACTATAGTTTAATTGTGTAAATAAAGGGGGTTTTGATTGTGTTTTTTCTTGAGAGCAATTAGAAAATAGCGAAATTAATAGTAGTAGGAAAAGAGATTTTTTTAATAGAAGTCTCATAGTTTAAATGATTTTCTTTGTTCTGATGGCAACATTACTGTTTTATTGGTGTTTTTTTAAGATGTTAGTAAATGTGGGAGAAAAGTGCTGCTTTTTAGAATTTACATGTGCCATATAATTGTTTTTACTTTGGAATCTTTTAGTTCTTCCTCAGTGTAATTGTTCTTATCTGGTTTATTATAATTTGTTAAAGACATCTCATACGAAATATTAGATTTTTCATTATGAAGGTAGATGTGGAAATGTTTTACCATTAGTTTAAGGTTAGGGCGCTTCTCTTTAATTGTAGCATAGTTATCTCCTATTCTAATGTTATATTCGTCTTTAACTTTAGATTCTTGTATTATATAAACTTGTGATAAAATATTGCGTTTTGTGTTAGGTGTTGTTAGGGTGATTTTATTATTGTTTTTATTTAAGGTGTATGACCAATAGTCTGGTCCATCTTGGCTCGTTCTGTTTTTTGTTATATTGTAATTTGGGAAATATTTTTTTAATATTATTTCATTTAAAGGCATTCCCTTTTTTAGCTTAAGATTTGCTAAAGCATATTCTTCTAATATTATAGGAGTAGGGTTTATTAATTCTTCTTTGTGTTCAGATCCTATTAGTGGCGTTTCTATGCTTGTAGTTGTTTTTTTACAACAGGTAGTTATAGCAAGAATGATAAGAAGTAGTAAAGGTTTTAATATTTTCATAATTAGCATAAGTTGGTGCTGTGTTAAAGGTATAAAAAATAAAGGCCGTTTTTTTATGAGGTATTAAAAAATAAATCGCCTTCAATGTTTGTTATTTAAGATTTTGAAGACGATGTTTATAATGAAATTATAAAAGAAAACGGTTTATATTTGTTGATTGTGGGTTAGCTGTAAAAGTGATTTAAGTTGTTCTGTAATTCTTATAATATTTCAGTTTGTTTATTATAGAAAGCATGCTGTTGTTGCTTTAGAATAGCTTTGGCTATTTTTTTCTTATAAGCATATAGCTCTTCTTCGTTGGATAGGGCCTCGTATATTTTGTTATTTAATACATTGTCCGTCTTTAATAATACATTTCTTTGATAAGTGTTTTGAGCGGTCCATGTTTTAATTTTATTTTCATAGTCTTCCAATTTGTAGTCGTATTCTCCTCTTGGAGATATTAATTTAGAAAAGATAGGAGCGGTTTCTATGGCTAAAAATAGTAAAAAGATGAAAAAAGAAGGAAGCCACGGTAAGGTTGATAATGCATCAATACGTGCCATTATCCCATCAAAACCATCAATAATAGGTTGTGATGTACGAATTTGGTTTTTATATTCAGAGTTTAATTTCGATAATTCTATTTCTAAGGTATTTATTTTTGATTCATTATTTTGTTTTAAAGTTTGTAATTCTGCTAAAGCGCTATCATGTTTGTTTCGCTTTTCTATATAAACAGGGCCTTTTCCTAATAATTTTGAACCAGCTGTGCCTTCGGCTTCATTAATGTAAGTGTTATAAAGTGCATTCACTTCGGTTTCTTTGTCTTTTATCTGGTTTTGTAATAGCATTATGTTTTGTTGTAAAGCGTTAAACTTAGGCGTGTATTGTAATGCTATTTGATCTTGATTGGCTAAGGTTAAATTATTCTTTTGTTCTAAGAGAACCTGGTTTATTTCTTTTTCGAAAATTTTTAATTCTAAAGGCTTAGAAATTACAATGGCAATAATGATGGCTAATAATAAACGAGGGGCTACTTGAATAAGTTCATCCATAATTTTATCCCGTTTTTTAACTGTAGAAACAATGAAACGATCTAAGTTAAAAATAAGTAAGGCCCAAACCAATCCAAATCCAATGGCGGTAAACATAGTCTCGAAAATAGTGTAAAGTGCATAGCTGGAAGCGATAAAAGCCATTAAAGCTGTAAAGAAAACGGTAGCACCAATACCGGCGTATTTGTTTTGTTCCCCATTGGAAGAATGTTTTAAAATAGTGGAATCTGCTCCAGAGCAGATTATAAAAAAGTGTTTTAACATGATTTGATTGATTTGATTGATAGAATTATATAACGTTAAAAGTATCTTTTTGTTACATAAAAAAACCTCGGATTTTCGAGGTTTTTTGTCAATATCAATGCGGAAATGTCTATAATCCTTCTTATTTTCTAGGTGTTGGCGGTGGTGGTGGGAGTCTATTCCCATTTTCATCGATCCTATACCCTTCTTTATCGAAGTACTTTCTTTTATTATTCTTTTCAATGTAATAATAGTGCGTACCATTAATATCTTGGTATCCAGATTTAGCATTTTGTGGTGTTTCTCTTATAATTTCCTTTAATGTTTTTAATTTATGCTTAGTAGCCAATGGAGCTGGTGGTGGTGGCGGAAGATGAGATTTTTCTCCTTTTTTTATGATTGGTGATTTTGAGTATTTTGAATTATTCTTGTCAACAATTTTAATTAACACAGGAATTAATGTTTGGTTTTGTGTTTTGATTTCGAAAAGTTGAATAAGTTGACCTAAACGAGCCTCTTTAAGTAGTGATTTAGCAGCTCTGTTAATAGTGTTCCCTTTTACGCTTACTGTGGGTTTTCCAGGGAATTTAATTTTAAAACCTGTGACCATGGCTTCGGTACTAGTTGAAATAATAAGTTTTTCAATCCCCTTTTTGGATATAAACAAAGTACATTCATCACATAAAATACCATTAACTACTGGAAGAGTTTTATTAACATTATTGTTTATTTGTTCTTCCTTGTTTTTTGTGAGTTGTAATGGCGTTTCAGTCAGACCATGTAATGTGGTTCCTGTTTCTTTTTTAATTTTTTTAATACTGCTAAAACTAAATATAAGTCCTCCTAGTAGTGGAATCATTAATAGAGTCTTCAGTCTGATGACCTTTCTGGGTGTTTTTGATTTCATAATTGTAAAACGTTTTTTGATTAATGAATAATTAATGGCATTTGCCAATGAATACTGTGTGGTGTTTGATGAAAATTCTAAAAGTATTTTTTGATATGCTGATGTGTGTATGCCTTGATTCAATACGGATTGATCTGCTAGGAATTCATGATTAAGTTTGATGTTTTTTTTGCACCAGTAAATGATTGGGTTAAACCAGAACAGCACTTGCAGTAACTCTATAATAAGTATATCTATACTGTGTTTTTGTTTTGCGTGTGTTTCTTCATGCAAAAAGACTTCTTTAGGGATTTGTTGCGCTTTATACATGTTTTTATTTAAAAATATATAATTAAAAAAGGTATGCGGATGTACTAAATCCTCTAACATCACATGGGTAAATAGACGGTTTTTAAGTTTAGGATTCTTTTTTATTTTCGAAATAATATTACATAAATTAATGGAGAATTTAATAGCAAATAATAGCACGCCTAACCCATAAATACACCAAAATATAAACGGAACATAATTAACAGTTAAGGGTGGTTTTTCTTGAGTTTCTAAGGCGATTTCATTAAGGTTAGCTTTAAATACTTCTGGTAATATTTCAGGTTCTACATATTGGGTAAAGATTATTAAGGGGATACTAAAGGATACTAATAACGTTCCTAATAAATAAAAGCGTTTGAAAGTATGAATAGATTCTTTTTCAAGCATGAGTTTATAGAATAATAAAAAAACACTCAAACAAGCACTAAATTTAAATAAGAATAGAAACATAATTATTTGTTTTTAATTTCATTATCGATAATGGATTTCAAGTCCTCCAATTCTTTTTTTGTAAGATTAGTCTCTTTGGTAAAGAATGAGGCAAATTGGGAACTGCTATCATTAAAAAATTTTTTAATTAAACCATTTACATGTTTTGAGAAATAATCCTTCTTTTTTACCAGTGGATAGTATTGTCTTGAATTACCGATGCGTTCGTAGTTTATAAAACCCTTATCTGTCATACGTTTTAATAGCGTTGCAACTGTAGTTGTTGCAGGTTTAGGTTTAGGGTAAGCTTCTAATAAATCTTTCATAAAAGCTTTATCAAGTTTCCATAGGTGGTTCATTAAATCTTCTTCAGTTTTTGAAAGGCGCATATTTTCTTTTTTTAAATGTCTCTACAAATGTAGAGTAAATAATTGTATTCTACAAATGTAGAGCTCTTGAGTTTTTGTTTAGTATATAGCATTAGTGATTCGCTTTGCACTATTTAATAGATGATTTTGGGTAAAAAGTAAATTGAAAAAAGGGAACGCTATAAGTATATAATGCTCTTGAATATAAATGTTTAGCGTTCTAGTTTATTTTAATGTATTATATTTATGGAAAATTAACTGTTATGAAAAAATATATTATCTCCTTTGCCTTTTTTTGTTTAATTATAGCCTCTTCTTATGGTCAAACTATTACAGAAATTATAAATCAAGTAAGCTTAGATGAATTAACCTTGACACTTAATGAATTTACAGGTGAACAGTCTACAATAGTCAATGGGAATACTGTAACAATTTTAAATAGACAACAATCTAATAATGATTTGGCTGCAGATTATTTGGTTCAAAAATTAGAAGCGTTGGATAATATTGTAGTTACCGATCAAGCTTTTAATACCAATGGACGTAATATTATAGGAACGCAATTGGGAAAAACAAACCCTAATGATATTTATATTATTTGTGCGCATTATGATTCTGTAGCGAATTATTGTGCAGATGATAACGCTAGTGGAACAGCTGCTGTTCTAGAGATTGCTCGTGTTTTATCTAAACAATGCTTAGATAATACCATTGTATATGCGCTTTGGGATGAGGAAGAAATAGGTTTAAGAGGGTCTAATTTTTACGCCAGCTTAGCCCAAAATAATGGGGATAATATTTTGTCGGTATTAAATATTGATATGATGGGGTATGATGGTGATAATGACGATGATTTTGATATCGATGTTAGACAAGGTGATACTGGTTCTATAGGAATGGGGGAGGACATTGTAGCCATTCTAAATACACCGGATTATGGGTTTAATTTGAATGTAAATGTTGTTAATCCTGGCACATGGGCAAGTGATCATTCTAGTTTTTGGAGTAAAGGTTTTCCTGCTGTTTTGGTAGGGGAATCTTGGGAAAATGATGATGAAACTCCTTTTTATCATTCTTCAGGTGATCGCTTGAGCACCTTAGATATGCCTTATTACCACGAATTAACGCGATTAATTATGGGGTATATGGTTACTAAAGCAGGATTGGTGAATATAAATAATACTATAGCAATGGCTGATAATATACTAATGGCCAATCAAACAGGAGTAAGTTATCAATGGGTTAATTGTGAAACGAATACTCCTATTTCAGGAGAAACAAATCAGGCATTTACAGCATTAACAAGTGGGAGTTATGCGTTGCAAGTTACCTCTGGAGGATGTGTAGAAAGAAGTGAATGTATTGACGTTGATCTTTTGAGTGTCGTCGATTATGAGGAGATTCAATTTAAAATACATCCTAATCCAGCAACAACCACTTTAAATATAGATTTACCTAGCTATACGGATGCACAATATAAATTATTAGATATCAATGGGCAGGTAATCGCAAAAAATAGTATAAAAGATAAGGCTCGATATATAAATATTTCTAATTTAACTGGAGGTGTTTATTTTATTGAGTTAACGGTCGATCAGAAAAAAGCCATTCAGAAATTTATTAAGCGCTAGAGCGAGCGTTCTTTGCTCGAAAAATAGAATTAAAGAAGACCCACAGATAATTTTTTATTTGTGGGTCTTTTTTTGTTATTTATGTAATTCAGTAAAATAGGAATAAAAATAAGGAATGGTTTCAATACCTTTTAGGTAGTTCCATACCCCAAAATGCTCGTTAGGTGAGTGAATAGCATCACTATCTAAGCCAAAGCCCATTAATATAGTTTTACTTTTTAATTCTTTCTCAAAAAGAGAAACAATAGGAATGCTACCACCACTACGTTGTGGGATAGGTGTTTTTCCGAAGGTATTTTGATAGGCTTTTGACGCTGCTTGATAACCTACACTATCTGTAGGAGTAACATAACCTTGACCGCCATGATGAGGCGTAACTTTAACCGTTACACTTTTGGGAGCGATATTCTCAAAGTGTGTTTTAAAAAGTTGTGTAATGTTTTCCCAATCTTGATTAGGAACCAAACGCATCGATATTTTGGCATAAGCCTTACTGGCAATTACTGTTTTAGCACCTTCACCAGTATAGCCGCCCCAAATACCGTTAACATCTAAAGTTGGTCTTATAGAATTACGTTCGTTTGTTGTGTAACCTTCTTCACCATGTACAGCATTTATATCTAAAGCCTTCTTGTATTCTTCTAATGAAAAAGGTGCTTTGCCCATTTCTTTCCGTTCTTCCTTGGAAAGTTCTTCTACATTATCGTAAAACCCAGGAATAGTAATATGATTATTTTCGTCATGAAGCGAAGCAATCATTTGGGTTAAAATATTTATGGGGTTGGCTACAGCTCCACCATATAGACCTGAATGTAAATCTCTATTAGGCCCCGTTATTTCTACCTCAACATAACTCAAACCGCGTAAGCCAGTTGTTATAGAAGGAACCTCTTTTGAAATCATTCCTGTATCGGAAATTAAAATAACATCATTGCTTAGTTTTTTTTGATTTTCTTTTACAAATTTTCCAAGATTAACGCTTCCAACTTCTTCTTCTCCTTCTATCATAAATTTTACATTGCACGGTAATTGATTGGTAGTGGTCATAAACTCCATAGCCTTAACATGCATATACATTTGCCCTTTATCATCACAAGCACCACGTGCAAATATGGCACCATCTGGATGAAGTTTGGTCTTTTTTATAATAGGATCAAAAGGAGCAGAATCCCATAACTCTATAGGGTCTGCTGGTTGTACATCATAATGTCCGTATACCAGAACTGTAGGGAGATTATCGTCTATAATTTTTTCTGCATATATAATAGGGTAGCCATCTGTCTCACAAATTTCTACAGCATCACAACCTGCTTTTTTTAAACTGTCGGCTACAGCGTTTGCTGTTTTTATAACGTCTCCTTTAAAAGAAGAATCTGCGCTAATAGACGGTATTTTAAGTAATTCGATGAGTTCTGTTAGAAACCTGTCTTTATGTTCGGTAATATACGATTGAATATTTTGCATTGCCTTTTTTATATAGTTTCAGTAAAAATACGAAAAGGAGTATAATTTTATACGATTTAAATAGTTGAATATTCAAACTATTGTTTATATTTGCATCCTCCTAACGGAAATGAAATAATAATTAAGCGGGCGTGGTGGAATTGGTAGACACGCTAGACTTAGGATCTAGTGCCGCAAGGTGTGAGAGTTCGAGTCTCTCCGCCCGCACTCTGTGAAAAATCAAGCCGACTTGTAAAAGTCGGCTTTTTTAATTTTAATTATTAGCAAACTGTTCTTAACAGTGTTCTTTTTTGTCTCAAGATTTATTGTTAATTATGTGCAAAATTCGTGTTTAAGCTAAATAATTCTGCTTTTAAAGTCTGTAATTTAGTCTTCTATAGATGTTGTTATTGGCAATCATATATTTATTGTTAAAGTTTCGTATTTATTTTAAATAGAGGAGGTTATCAGGCTACAAATGACTTAACCAATAGCAGTCTTCATTTTTTATTTTATAAAAAAATGAAAAATATTTTTTATAGTTAGTAATCCTAACTATATTTGTATTGACAATAAAGTCAAACAATTTTTAAATTTAAACGAATTATGAGTAAAACAATTTTTTATCACGCAGGATGTCCAGTTTGTATTAGCGCAGAGCATGACATTGTAGATTTAATAGGTCGAGATAATGTAGAAATAGTAAATATTGGTGTTGTTAGGGATAGAATTTCCGAAGCCGAAAATGCAGGAGTAAAATCGGTTCCAGCTTTAGTAACTGGGAATGAAAATGTGTTACATATTAATTATGGAGCTTCTATAGCAGAAGTAAAGGGGTAATTTTTTAAACCATATAGTTAGGATCACTAACTATATGGTTCTAATTTAAAAACAAGAAACAATGAAATTATTAAAAAACATTTTGCCAGCATATTTCTTACTAAATGTATTATTATGCTCTGCACAAGTAAAAACAAATGAGGACTCCAGTTTTAAATTAACTGATAATTTAAAAATAACTAAAACAACAGTCGTTTACGATTCTAATTTAGAACATTACATCTTTAGTATAGAAGTAAAAGGGAAAGCAGGGAAAAGCGAACCAAAGGCAATAGGTCGTGTAGATGGAGCTCCAGTTTTAGGGTATGTATTTCCAACAAGTTTAAAATCTACAGATGTTGGGTTTTCTAAAACAGAGGGGATTGTTGCGCTAGCATTGACTTCGCATCCCGATTTTGACGACACTCCTATATGGGATGAAAATGCAGATAATAATTTTGCTAATGATGGTATTGTATGGCATCCACATTGGGTTGTTCTGGTCAAAGATAATCGCGTACCAGGAGGACTTAGTGTTAAACGTTTAGAAGCTAATAATAAAAAAGCTTTACCACCAACGAATCCTGGAATGCCAATGTATATGGATTCTCCTGGATATAATACGGTTACCAAAGGCAATGCTATAAAAGTTGTAGTTCCTAAATTTAGAATCAACAATATTCAAGATTTTAATTTTGATGGCGTAACAGCATATATGCAAGTGAATACTGGCTGGCAAAAAAACGATTTACCAATGTTAGGCGTTTATTCTGTATACAGTGTAGCTAGTGGAGATTTGTCTCTTCCTTATAAAGTAACGCATAAATAAAGGAATATAGCGCTTAGTAGTATTAACTAAAAATTCCCTCTAAAAATAAAATAATTATGAAAGTTTTTTTTATTCATTCTACTGTTTTATTTGCATTATTATTGGGTTGTGCAAAAAATAAAACAAGAAATCATAGTACAGCTGTTTACAATGCAAATGGAATTAGAGTATATGAGAAAATAACTGCGGATTATTTTTCAAAGGCAAGTCTGTCTTTAATCACAGCCGATGAGGATGTTGTAACTGGAAAAAATAAGTTTACTTATAATGTAAACAACTATCAATTAAAGGCACAATCTCCTAATGCAGAATCTAATGAATTGGCTAATTCTGGTAAAGGACAGCATATTCATTTTATAGTAGATAATGAACCATACCAGGCCAAATACGAACCTGCTTTTGAAGCCGATTTAAAACCGGGATCACATTTAATATTGGCTTTTTTATCCAGATCTTTTCACGAAAGTGTAAAAGAAAACAATGCTTTTGTTTTAAAGCAGTATCGATTAAATAATGAGGCGCCTTTGGCTGATATTACTAAAGATCCTTTACTCTTTTATAGCAGGCCCAAAGGGATTTACAATTTAGCAGATGGGAGCAATGTATTACTTGATTTTTATCTCGTTAATACAAATTTAAGTGAAAATGGAAACAAAGTGAAAGTATACTTAGATAACGAAAGTTTCACTGTTGTAAAATGGCAACCGTATATTATTGAAGGTTTAAAAGCAGGAGAGCATACGATACAGATAGTGCTTATAGACCATAATGGAAATCCCATTACAGGGCCTTTTAATGATTCAGGAAAAAGAAAATTTACAATTAAATAATGATTAAAAAAGAAAACCAATTTATTAGCTGTTTTCTGGGAAAGTATTAACCTAAACTTCCAAAAAGTAAGTACAGGTTTGCGATTTGATGTTGGATGAAAATGCTTTACAAGACTGTTAATAATTCAATATCGATTATAAATTAAAAATAGAATACAAATGAAAGTTTCAGTTTACGATACATACGTACCAATAGACGAAAATAAAATAATGCATTTCGACATTCTCGTAGAGAGTCAGGATAGTGTCATGAATGTTTATAAATATGGAAAAGAATATCTCGACGGAAAAGGGATTACAGACTATAAACTAACGGCAGAAGAATGTCAGTTTTGCCATATGGAAAAAGCTCCAGAAAACATTGTGAAAACAATTAGTAAAAAAGGCTATTTCATTATAGAAATGGAAAACTGTTAAATCGCTTTAAAGCGTTATTAACTTTTCTTGATTTTACTACAATCAAAAAAACTATATAATTAGTAAGCCTAATTAAATTAAAAAATATTTAACTAAATAACGTTGTTATGGAAGAATTGAAAAATAAATTAACCTCTGTTTCAGGGAAGCCTATTGCTGAGAATCAAAACGTGCAAACCGCAGGGAAACGTGGCCCAATGTTAATGCAAGATGTCTGGTATTTAGAAAAAATGGCACATTTTGATAGAGAAGTGATACCAGAACGTAGAATGCATGCGAAAGGCTCTGCTGCCTTTGGAACTTTTACCGTGCTCCATGATATTACTAAATATACTAAAGCAAAAATTTTTTCGGAAATAGGTAAAAAAACAGAAGTGTTTTTACGCTTTTCTACAGTAGCAGGAGAACGCGGTGCTGCCGATGCCGAACGTGATATTAGAGGGTTTGCGGTCAAGTTCTATACAGAAGAAGGAAACTGGGACTTAGTAGGTAATAATACTCCTGTTTTTTTTATACGAGACCCATACAAGTTTCCAGACTTAAATAAAGCCGTAAAAAGAGACCCTAAAACGAATTTACGTAGTGCAAATAATAATTGGGATTATTGGACACTTTTACCAGAAGCGCTACATCAAATCACGATGACTATGAGTGAAAGAGGGATTCCTAAATCATATCGACATATGAATGGTTATGGGAGCCATACTTTTAGTTTTATTAATGGTGATAATGAGCGTTATTGGGTGAAATTTCATTTTAAAACAGCACAAGGAATTCAAAATCTAACAGATCAAGAAGCAGAAAACCTGATAGGTAAAGACAGAGAGAGTCACCAACGGGATTTATTTGAAAACATTGAAAAAAAGGAATATCCAAAATGGAATTTAAAGATTCAAATAATGACAGAATCTCAAGCCAAAAACCATCCAGTGAATCCTTTTGATTTAACCAAGGTATGGTCCCATAACGATTACCCATTAATAGACGTGGGAGTATTAGAGCTTAATAGAAACCCAGAGAATTACTTTGCCGATGTAGAGCAATCTGCTTTTAATCCAGCAAATGTAGTACCAGGTATCGGGTTTTCACCAGATAAAATGCTACAGGGGCGATTGTTTTCTTATGGAGATGCCCAAAGGTATCGTTTAGGAGTAAATCACTACCAAATCCCAGTAAATACACCAAAGTGCCCCTTTCATAATCATCATAAAGATGGCGCAATGCGTGTAGATGGTAATGGAGGAAGCACCGTTCATTATGAACCGAATAGTTTTGGTAAGTGGCAAGAACAGAAGCAACATATAGAACCCGCATTAGACATAGAAGGCGCCGCAAATCATTGGGATTTTAGAGCAGATGATGCAGACTATTATACGCAACCAGGGAATTTATTTAAAATAATGACTTCTGAACAGCAACAGGTATTATTCCAAAATACTGCCAGATCAATTGGTGCCGCAGAACGATTTATACAAGAACGGCACATCATCAATTGCTATAGAGCAGATGTTAATTACGGGAAAGGAGTAGCAGGAGCTCTAGGTATTAAATTAACAGATTTAGATTTAAGCGCATTCAAGTAATTTCACTATGAAGAAGATTGATCTAGAGATAGGACACACGATTAAAGGTGAATTTGAAATAAAAAAAGTCAATCTTCTTTTGGTTTTTCAAGTGAATTGCCCTGGGTGTTTTTCATATGCATTACCGGTTTTTAATAAGCTATATAATCAATTTAATAATAAAGAGATTGGTTTTTTAGCCTTATCTACTGCATTTGAGGATTTTGATAAGAACACTATAGCGAATACCAGAGCCCTTGTAACCAAAGGCCACTTGGTAGGAGAAACAAAAAAATATATGGAAGAACGAAAAGAAGATAAACTACCATATAGTCTCTATTTTCCAGTAGCGATGGATTCTTTTCAAGATGGCCGTACAATAGATTTGGATGCCGCTTCAAATAAAATTTGCCAGCTTAATAGAAATTATAGTCAATGGTCCGATTTTGAAAAAACAATGTTTAAAAAACAGGTACAAGATTATTTAAAGCGATTAGATAAAATAGCTTTAACATTTACGCTAAACCAATTAAGAGGAACGCCTAGCTTTATCTTATTTAATGAAGACTACGAGATATTAAGTGAATGGTTTGGCTATGTAACATACGATAAAATGATAAATAACATCAATCAATTCATTTAAAGGACATAAATAATAAAATGTTTAATACTATGGAAAAAAAAGAAGTATGGCTACCGAGCTTAATAACTAAATCAGCTCAAGAAGGCTTTGAATTAGCCATAAAATTATCTAGAATGGGAGTTAAATCGACTCAACCCGATATAACGGTTTTAAAAAAATTAAGACCTGTATATTCAGAAGATGCTAATGGATTATTAGCGTCTTCCCAAATTGTAGCGTTAAATTTTCAGACTATTGCAGCTGCTAATAACTATTGGAGATAGTTTCATTTGTTTTTTACAATAAATAGTTGGTATTTTGTTAGGATTACTAACTTTGCAGGACTAAAATATTATTAATGTCATATTATAATCTAACAATAAATCCCAAAGAAGCTATAATTCCTTTAGAAGCACTTCAATTTAGTACTATAAATAAAAACATCATAAGTCAATTCTTAAAAGAGTTTAAGCATATTGAAAGATTAAAGGAATTTGGTTTACCTATAGATAATAAACTATTACTTTATGGACATACAGGCTGTGGTAAAACGGCAACAGCAAAGGCTATTGCAGATAAATTAGGGAAAAAAATAATACTGCTGGATTTAGGTGATTTTGTCTCTTCAAGATTGGGGGAAACCGCTAAAAATATAGCAGCGTTTTTTTCAAAAGGAGCACATGCTAATACTGTTTTGTTCATAGATGAGTTTGATGCTGTAGGTAAAATGAGGGATTATGACCAGAAGGATTCTGGAGAAATGAAGCGATTAGTCAATACTGTTATTCAATTAATAGATAATTTATCAGAGGATACATTGCTTATCGCGGCTACCAATCATGAGAAAGTGATTGATTCAGCTTTATTAAGAAGGTTTCAACTAAGACTAAAATTTGAACCGCCTACTCAAAAAGCATTAGATGTTTATTATGATGTATTATTAGAAAAATATCCTTTTGAATTTAGGCAGATAGATAGAATTTATAAGGTGTCTTATGCAGAAGCAAAAAATATTGTATTTAAAAAGATAAAGGAGCAGGTTATTATACAGGAAGAAGCTAAATTGAAGCATACTCTTAAAATATAAATGCGATGAATGATAACGATATAAATCAGAAAATTACACAAGCACTCGAAAGAATTTCAAAAGCATTTAGAGTTTTACTTTGGGAAGAAAGTAAGAAATATGGCATAAGTCCTATTCAAATACAGATTCTTACATTCTGTTTATCACATAAGCCTGAAATGCTAAAAGTTAGCTTTTTAGCAAAGGAGTTTGATCTAACTAAAGCGACTATTAGTGATTCTGTAAAAGTTTTGATGAAAAAAGAACTGTTGAAAAAAATACCAGACACTTACGACTCTAGAAGCTATACCGTTGCATTGACACAAAAAGGAAAAGATTTAGCTCAAAAAACAAGTCTTTTTGCAAACGCTTTAGAAACGGCAGTAAATTCGATAAATAGCGACCAAAAGGGACGGTTTCTAAAAAATATAATGGATATTATTTATAGTTTAAATAAGAAAGAAATTATTACTATAGAACGAATGTGTTTAACCTGTCAGTATTTTAAGAGCGAAAATAGCACGCACTTTTGCAAGCTTTTAAATAAAACATTAAATAATAGGGAGCTGCAAATAGACTGCCCTGATCACAAAATGTAGAAGTGATTTATGAATAACATAGTACATAATCTGAATATTATTCAACAGCGAATAAAAAAGGCTTGCCTAAACGCAAAGCGAGACCCTAAAGAAGTACGTCTTTTATTAGCGACTAAAACAGTAGATTCAAGTAAAATAAGTGTGGCTATAGAAAAAGGAGTCCCATTAATAGGAGAAAATAAAGTACAAGAGCTAAAACAAAAATATAATACACTTAAGCAATGGAATCCCGAGGTCCATTTTATAGGCCATTTACAAACGAATAAAATAAAAGAAGTTTTAAAAAGCGTTTCTTGTATTGAGTCTGTAGACCGACTTTCACTCGTTGAAAAATTGCATAAAAGATTAAACTTAGAAGCGAAAGAAATCGATGTTTATATTCAGGTGAATACCTCATACGAAGAAAGTAAGTTTGGAGTTGCACCAGAAAATGTAATAGAACTTATTCAAGCAGTTTCAAAATTTAAAAATATACATATAAAAGGGCTGATGACTATAGGAGTGCTAAGTTCTAAATCTGAAGAGGTAAGAAGATGTTTTAAATTATTAAAACAAATCCAACAAAGAGTTAAGCAACTTAACATTCCAAATGTTGAGATGAATGAGCTTTCAATGGGTATGAGCGATGATCTGGAAGTGGCCATAGAAGAAGGTGCAACTATTGTTAGAGTAGGAACTGCCATTTTTGGAAAAAGAAAATACCCAGATAGTTACTATTGGAATGAAGAAAAATAACAAATATAAACGACGTATTCATTATATTCAACATGCCTCTTTTGAAGGTTTAGGGTATATAGAAAATTGGGGTTTAGAAAATGGTTGCAGCTTTACTAGAACTCAGGTTTTTAAACAGGACAATTTTCCAAATTTAAGCGATATTGATTGGCTTATTGTAATGGGAGGTCCTATGAATATTGACGAAGAAGAACAATATCCTTGGTTAATTGAAGAGAAAAAGTTTATAAGAGGCGCTATAGATGCAGATAAGGTGGTGCTTGGTATTTGTTTGGGGGCACAATTAATAGCGTCTACTCTCGGTGCTCGAATATACCCGAATGAAAAGAAAGAAATAGGATGGTTTCCTGTAACTATGACAGCGGAAGCTGGGAAATATTCATTACTTAATCAATTTCCAGAAGAATTTAATGCATTTCATTGGCATGTTGATACTTATGATTTACCCAAAGATGCAGTGCATTTAATGAAAACAGAGGCTTGCGCTAATCAAGCATTTATATACAAGACAAAAGTCGTAGGATTTCAGTTTCACATAGAGGTAACGCCAGAAACAATTATGGATATGATTAAGTATTGTGGAAGGGAACTTAAAGTTGAAGGTTTTATACAGTCTAAGGAAGAAATTATGAGTGGTTTAGCGTATAGTAAACAGGCGAATACATATTTGAAGGCATTTTTGAATACCTTGCTGCTCGTTTGAGACTATAAAGGTTTGAAGTACGTCTTTTAGGTTTTTAAAAAAAGCGTTTTTGAGAACAGCATTGTAAAATAAGTATGAGACTATAAAAATAATAGGGCGACACTATCCTAAAAAGTGTGTAAGTTTAGTTTTAAATAACAGTGAGAGGGGCTCCTGTTTTTGCTCTATTAAAGCGAAAATCTAAGGTTACTTCTTCATCTGGGGCTTTTTTGAAAATTATGACACTATCCTAAAAAGTGTGTAAGTTCAAAATTTCAGGGTTAGGTTATTTATATCCTAATCCTGTTTTCAAATATAGCTAAAAATTGGTTTAGTATAAGTCCC
>NZ_JBXVVH010000016.1:0-99373 GCF_057219185.1 Lacinutrix sp. YIN62 | reverse complement strand
AAATCTTCTGGTTTCATAAATGTGTTAAAGTTAATAAATAAAAAAATCTCGAGGGTGAATTAAACCCCGAGATTTTTAAACTTACACAGTTTATGAGATACTGCCAATATATATCATAGGAATAAATATAAATGCTTGAGCAAACACATACAGGCCAAATGCTAAATATTGCTTATTTTTATCTGGTGTTTTAAGAGTCATCTTTTCTGCGTAGTTTGTTATAAACATAAAACCACCTAACATAATCAACCACTTAAATCCTTGTGTCATTGACAATGCAAACTCTACAATAGCGTCACTTTGCAATAATAAATATTCAAAAACGATAAACACTAAAACCCCTATAGCAACATGAGCATAGGTTTTCTTGTAAAAAGCAACTCTATCTTCTTGCGATAAAGCAGAAATAAGTAATTTTGTTTGTAATGGTTCCTGAGCAGGCTGATGTTCCATAATTATTTTCTTAAATTAGCGGACAATTTAAGAAAAAAGCTTCCTAACTACTAATAAATATTTAATTATTAAGTATTTAATATTATTAAACCTTTAATCTTCTCTCCCAAAAACTTGTAATGCCCAATACAATAGTGATGCTAGAGCGCCAATTGCAGCTACTAAATATGTTCTTGCAGCCCATTTAAGAGCCTCTTTAGATCCGCTATACTCTTCTGGTGTTACCATGTTCTTATTCTTTAACCATGCTAAAGCTCTATGACTCGCATCGTATTCCACTGGCAATGTTACAAAGCTAAATACTGTTGCGAACCCCATCATTATTAAACCTGCTAATGCCACCCAATACCCCATACCGCCAATCATATTGGAAGCCATTAAAACAATACCTCCAATAACAACCCATTGGGAGATATTTGATGTAACACTTACTATTGGCACCAACTTAGAACGCATTGTTAACCACTGGTATGCCTGCGCATGTTGTACTGCATGCCCGCATTCATGAGCCGCCACTGCTGCTGCTGCGGCATTACGTTGATTATATACCGCCTCACTTAAATTCACCGTTTTATTTACAGGATTGTAGTGATCGGTTAATCTCCCAGGTGTAGAAATCACCTCAACATCTCTAATTCCATGGTCAGCTAACATTTTTCTTGCTATTTCTGCACCGCTAAGTCCATTTCGTAATTGTACTTTAGAGTATTTTTCAAATTTTCTTTTTAATTGATTACTTACCAAACCACTTACTAAAGCAATTACTCCAATAAGTATGTAATATCCCATCATTCCTCCCATAATACTATGTTTTATATTTTATAAATTTAATATTATTACAGCAAAAAATACGCCAATGTATTGTTAAGAAATTTTGTCAGTTTATATTACTCAAAAAGATTCTTATTACGACTTAAATTAAAAAGAGAGCTTCCTAGCCCCTCTTCAACAAAACCTTTAATACCTTATTGATATTAATAGATTCCAATAGGATTAACACAGTCTTTTAAAAGGATTGTTTATAACAGGTTAAATACTTTATATAAAAAATCACTTAAATAAACACACTAATGCCAGAATGCTTACTTAAGTGATTTACAACACAAATATATGCTGTACTATTTTAATTTCGATTAAATGATTAACCTACAATATTTACTATTTTACCTGGCACGACTATAATCTTTTTAGGAGTTCGCCCTTGCAATTGTGCTTTGGTTTTCTCGTGTGCCATAACTGCCGTTTCTATTTCTTCTTTCCCCATATCTAAAGGCAATTCTAATGTAAAACGCATTTTACCATTAAATGAAATGGGGTAATTTTTGCTACTTTCTACTAAATGACTTGCATCAAAAACAGGAAACGCAACTGTAGAAATAGACTCATTATTACCAAGTCTTCCATATAATTCTTCAGCGATATGCGGCGCATAAGGCGATATTAAAACTAACAAAGGTTCTAATACTGATTGACTTGTGCATTTTTGTGTTGTTAATTCATTTACTGCAATCATAAAAGTAGAGACAGATGTATTAAACGAGAAGTTTTCTATATCTTCTGCAACTTTCTTTATGGTCTTATGTAGCGTTTTTAAATTGGCTTTTGTTGGCACTACATTATTAATTTTTACACCATCATCACCAACATACAACTTCCACAATTTTTTAAGGAAATTATGAACTCCAGTAATTCCAGCAGTATTCCATGGTTTAGCTTGCTCTAAAGGCCCTAAAAACATCTCATAAAGGCGTAAACTATCGGCGCCATATTGTTCACAAATACTATCTGGATTGACAACATTAAACCATCGTTTAGACATTTTTTCTACTTCACGTCCTACGATATATTTTCCCTCTTCTAAAACAAATTCAGCATCTTTATATTGTGGCTGCCAAGCCTTTAATTTCGCAATATCAATTTCATCTGAAGCATTAACCATATTTACATCGACTCTAATTTCTTCGACATTATAACCTTGCAGCAAGCCTTTAGAGACATATGTATTAGTTCCAGATACTCTATAAATAATAGCGCTTGTCCCTAAAATCATGCCTTGATTTATCAACTTCTTAAATGGCTCTTCAACATTAACAAATCCACGGTCTTTAAGAAATTTAACCCAAAAACGAGAATACAACAAATGCCCTGTAGCATGTTCACTTCCTCCAATATACAAATCGACATTCTCCCAATAATTAAGTGCGTCTTTACTTGCAAAAGCTTCGTCTCGCATAGCATCCTCCATATAACGGAAGAAATACCATGAACTTCCAGCCCAACCAGGCATAGTATTCAGTTCTAATGGGTGAATGGTTGTATTATTAATACGATCATTACTAACTACTGTGTTAGTTTCTGTATCCCAAGCCCAAACACCTGCTCTACCTAATGGCGGCTCTCCTGTTTCGGTTGGCAAATACTTTTCGACTTCTGGTAACTGGATCGGTAAATGTTTTGCAGCAATCATTTGCGGCATGCCGTTTACATAATATACAGGAAAAGGCTCTCCCCAATAGCGTTGTCTAGAAAAAACAGCATCGCGCAATCTATAATTCGTTTTACCTTTTCCTTGTTCTATTTGTTCTAACTCATAAATAGCGCGTTTGGTAGCCTTTTTATAGCTCATTCCATTTAGAAAATCACTATTAGTTATAATAGCACTTCCTTTGTCTGCAAAAGCTTCTTCATTGATATCTATTCCTTCAAAAACATTAGGAATCGCTATATTAAAATGCTTTGCAAAGTCATAATCACGTTGATCACCACAAGGTACAGCCATAACGGCACCCGTTCCATAACTAGCCAAAACATAATCCCCTATCCATATAGGGATAAGCGCTTTTGTAAAAGGATGCTCTGCATAGGCTCCTGTAAAGACCCCAGAAATGGTTTTCACATCTGCCATACGTTCACGCTCACTACGTTTAGCTGTTTTTTCAATATAATCATTTACAGCTTCTGCTTGCTCTGGAGTTGTTATTTTAGAGACTAATGCATGTTCTGGAGCCAAAGTCATAAAACTAACACCAAAAATAGTATCAGGTCTAGTTGTAAAAACTTCTATTTTCTCATCGTAGTTTTCAACATTAAAGACCACGCTGGCACCAACAGATTTTCCAATCCAATTGCGTTGACTTTCTTTTAAAGCATCCGTCCAATCAACAGTCTCTAAGCCTTGCAACAAACGCTCTGCATAAGCAGATATACGCATGCTCCATTGCGTCATTTTTTTACGAACAACAGGATGACCTCCACGTTCGGAAACCCCATTAACAATCTCATCATTAGCCAAAACCGTACCTAACTCAGGGCACCAATTCACTTCGGTTTCCGCTAAGTAGGTCAGTCTATATTTTAATAAAACTTCTTCTTTTTTAACAGCGTCATAAGCCTTCCATTCATCAGCAGAAAAAACAACAACATCATCATCACATACCGCATTAATATTAACATTTCCTGATTGCTCAAAATAGTGTGTTAACTCTTTAATATCGAATGCTTTTTGAGTATTCTTACAATACCAAGACTCAAACAACTGAATAAAAATCCATTGTGTCCATTTATAATATTCTGGATTAGAAGTCCGTACTTCGCGGCTCCAATCAAAAGAAAAGCCTATTTTATCTAATTGTTTTCGATACGTTGCTATATTACTTTCTGTCGTAATTACAGGATGTTGCCCTGTTTGGATAGCATATTGCTCTGCTGGCAATCCGAAACTATCATACCCTTGAGGGTGTAATACATTAAACCCCTTATGTCGTTTATAACGCGCATAGATATCACTTGCAATATAACCTAATGGATGTCCTACATGCAAACCCGCACCACTAGGATAAGGAAACATATCTAGCACATAATATTTTGGTTTCTCACTTGTATTAGAGGCTTTGAATGTTTGGTTTTTCGCCCAATACTGTTGCCACTTATTTTCTATCTCGTTAAAATCGTATTTCATCAAAATTGCTTGCTAACTAGTTTAAAGCGGCAAATTTAAGAGTATTGAATGACAATAAAAAGCTTAATTGGTTCTAAAAAAACAAGGATAAAAAGGCTTAAAACTATTAGATAACACTAATTTAAGAATCAGCCATGTTAAAAAGCATAAAATTATACTATTCACATCTGCTTTGATCTTAAATCATTTTTTTACCCCTCATTTTTTAATTAAAATGTATTTATAGGGCTTGTAAAACACAGGAAACTAATTTCTTTAGTATTTTTACAGCGTAAATTACCTTTTTTATGAGTACATCTTTTGATAAATACCAAAAACGTCGATTAATTTCTTCATACTTTTCTGTGGTTTTAAGTATTGCCTTAGTACTTTTTTTATTAGGTTTTTTAGGCATTTTAGTCTTAAATGCAAAAAAAGTTGCCGATCATTTTAAAGAGCAAGTTACCGTAACTATTTACTTAAAAGATACCGCTAAAGATATTGAAATAAAACAGCTTGAAAAAAGCTTGGTAATGTCTGATTATGTGAAATCCACACATTTTGTCTCTAAAGAACAAGCCGCAGAAGTTATGAAGACCGAAAGCGGAGAGGACTTTATGGATTTCCTTGGTTTCAATCCATTAAAAAACTCAATTGACGTGCATCTAAAAGCTGATTTTGTAACTTCAGATAAACTAGAAGACATCTCGAAAGAAGCTTTAGCCAAGAATTTTGTAGATGAAGTCAACTACGATAATGATTTAGTAACTTTAATGAATGACAATGTCAAAAAAATAAGTTTTTGGGGCTTATTTATTAGCGCATTATTTACAATTATTGCTGTATTACTGATTAACAGTTCTATACGCTTAGCGGTTTACTCTAAGCGATTTATTATCAAAACAATGCAAATGGTAGGCGCTACAAAACGCTTTATTCGTCGTCCTTTTGTTTGGAAAAGTGTTCGTTTGGGTATTATTGGAGCTCTTTTAGCACTTATAGGGATGGCTGTAATTTTACATTTTATAAACAAGACATTTCCTGAATTAGAAATATTTGAAACTCCTTCACTCACTATTGGGCTCTTCATATTTATATTCTTATTAGGAATTTTTATTACTTGGATTTCCACTTTTTTCGCAACGCAAAGATTCTTAAATCTAAACACGGACAAGCTTCATTATTAACACTTTAACTTTTCACTTAACAATAGCAAACTGAATCACAGCTACTTTATAGTATCATTTTAATTTAATTATACCAAATATCTTAAATTATTTGCTATTTTTAGAGCTCAAAACAACTAATCCTCTATTAATAAAAGTGTTTTTTAATGAAATTCACATTCAAAAAAGTGCAACATTAAAAACACCAAATGAACAGACCATATGAAACGAATAACTTTTGTATTAACAGGTATTGTAGTGATTACACTTTTAGCATTAACGTCTCAAAAATACACGAAAAAAAATCCTAAAAAATATGCTAAAATGAAGACCACTAAATATTACTCAAAAAAAGCAACAACTAAAAACCACACTAAACTATTTTAGATTTACGTCTTATAAGTAATTAGACTAAACCATTTACTTAATAGTGCTCTTTTACAAAACTCTAAAAAATTATTTTTCTCCTAAAAATTAAAGCTAATTTTAAATTTAGAAACTCTTAACGTAACATTTTTAAATAAAAATGTTACTTTGCACTTACCTTGATTTTAATTTAAGCACCTAAATATGCTAGCGTTATTTATTAGCAAACGGTGGATTATTTTACATATTTTGATTAGAGAAACACACAATGGGACAAAAAAAGATTAAAGAAGATAAGAACAATGAATTTATTTTTGGAAGAAGGAATTATAAATTTATGTTTATAGGACTCGCCTGTATAGCAATAGGCTTTATTTTAATGTCTGGAGGCGGCAGTGACGACCCTAATGTTTTCAATGAAGATATTTTTAGTTTTAGGCGTATTCGACTAGCACCAACCTTAGTATTAATTGGTTTTGGGGTTCAGATTTATGCAATTTTAACACGTAAAGAAGATCCAGTTTCCAAAAAATAAACTTTAAATTCTTTTTTGACACTCCTAATTTGATATTTTTGTCGGATGGATTTAATAGACGCTATAATTTTAGCTATCATTGAGGGTATTACAGAATATCTACCAGTATCTTCTACTGGGCACATGATCATTGCATCATCATTTATGAAAATTGCTAGTGATGACTTTACCAAGTTATTTACTATAGTAATTCAGCTTGGAGCCATTTTAGCTGTTGTGATTTTGTATTGGAAACGTTTTTTCCAAAGTATGGATTTTTATTTCAAGCTCCTTGTTGCTTTTATACCTGCTGTTGTGCTAGGACTCCTTTTAAATGATGTTATTGATGATTTATTAGAAAGCCCTGTAACTGTAGCTATTTCTTTAATTATTGGTGGTATTATTTTACTCAAAGTAGACGACTGGTTTAAATCAAATGAAAGCATAGATGAATCTGCTCCCACAGCACATACAAACATAAGTTATGCTACAGCACTAAAAATCGGTTTTTTTCAAACTTTAGCCATGATCCCGGGAACTTCTAGAAGTGGCGCGACTATTGTTGGAGGGATGACTCAAAAATTAAACCGCAAAACGGCTGCTGAGTTTTCTTTTTTCTTAGCTGTTCCAACCATGTTTGGTGCGACTTCAAAAAAACTATACGACTATTATCAAGATGGCTTTTCATTAAATAGCGCTCAAATAAACTATTTAATATTAGGTAATATTATTGCTTTTATAGTGGCTTTAATTGCCATTCGCTCGTTTATAGATTATTTAAGTAAAAAAGGATTTAAATTATTTGGTTATTATCGTATTATTCTAGGTATAGCATTATTAATTATTCATTATTTTATTTATAGTTTAACAACCATCTAATGAGCAGCGCTGAAGATTATCAATCGGGACAAGTTCTATTAATAGACAAACCACTTAACTGGACTTCTTTTCAGGTCGTTAACAAATTACGTTGGGAAATTCGTCAAGCTTTCAACATCAAAAAAATTAAAGTTGGTCATGCTGGCACTTTAGATCCTTTAGCAACGGGACTATTAGTGCTTTGCACGGGTAAAATGACCAAGCAAATTGACACTTTTCAGGGACAAATAAAAGAATATACAGGAACCATTGTACTAGGAAGTACAACGCCTTCTTACGACTTGGAGTCGGCAATAAATGAAACCTTCCCGACCAATCATATTACTGAAGAATTAATACACACTACCACACAACAATTTATTGGTGAAATTGATCAATTCCCTCCTGTATTTTCGGCATTAAAAAAAGACGGCAAGCGTCTTTATGAGTATGCAAGAGCAGGGGAAAATGTAGAAATAAAATCTCGAAAAATTAACATAGAGGTTTTTGAGATTACAAAAATAGAGAACAATACTGTTAATTTTAGAGTTGTTTGCAGCAAAGGCACGTATATTCGCTCACTAGCAAATGATTTTGGAAAAGCCTTGCAATCTGGTGGACACCTATCTGCTTTACGTCGCACTAAAATTGGATCATTCGATGTTTCCGAGTCAATTTCTATTGATGATTTTATAAAAAAACTAAACTCTTAAAAGGAAGTGCATCCATTTAATCTCTTTCTTAACACTACTTATTTGGGCCATAACCTAACATACTAATTTTATAAATTTTTAAGAGTAAAGCCTCAACCAAACAGTATTATTTACACAAAAATAGCTAAAAATCAACACTCTTTTTAAACACACAAAGCGCTGAACACCAACAAAATACAATATTAAATAGTAATATTAAAATGTTTTTATTACAGTTTGCTGTTTTCTTAAAAACATATTTTCCATTAACGTAAAAAGAAACTGCTTAGTATTGCTATTTTTCTTTTAATTGCAGTTTATCTAATCTTTTTTTCCTATTTTCGGCGTATATATAGAGATTAACCTTATAGCCCTTTATCACCTACAGCTCCAATTGGAATTTAAAAACTCACATAAGGCACTTGCTATTACGCTCCTACTTACAGGAACGCTAATTCTAACGATCATTAATTTAAGTCTTTACAAGTTAAGACCTAAAAATGAAGAAATGATGATTAATATTGAAATCATTAAAGAACTAGAGCAAATCGAAGAAGAAATTGTTGAATCTGAAACAATAGATGGCGGCAAACAAACTAATAAAGGTTTTAACGAAACGAAAAAATATAAACATTTTGCAGAAGCATACAAACCTATTGCTCCTCCAGAAGATTACGATTATTCTAAATTCAACTCTAGAAACGACAACACTTCAAAAGCTGAAAAAAAACAAGAAAGTTCAACTGATTCTAATCTGAAAAACGATGAATTATCTTCTTTTGAGAGCATTAATAACGTCTTAAAAAAAAGCACAAATACTCAAGCTCCGAAAAGTAATGGCGCTTCTGCTAATTTAAATAGCACCATCACGTATTCTCTAGAAGGTAGAACAGACGAGTATTTACCAATTCCAATATATCTTTGTGAAGCCTACGGCAGAATAGTAATAAACATTACTGTAAACGGAAGCGGAAACGTTATCCACACTAATATAAACAAGACAAAATCAACAACTAAAAATGCCTGCTTACGTGATCATGCGGAAGAGTATGCTAAAAGAGCACGCTTTGATAAATCAGACAAAGATTCTCAAAAAGGCTCTATCACTTTTAATTTTAAAGGAAAGAAAATCTAATTTCGCTACTCGAATCATCTTAGCGCTTAACCTAATAAACGCAATCAAAAAAGAATATTTTTCAATTGCGTTCTAGTAGTATTGAATCCTTAAAATAAATCTATTATTCTAAAAGAGAAATTAAATCTTCAATGGCATTTTGTCCCTTATCTTTATTATACCAATGTTGAAGATCTTCTTTAAATTCTGGCGTTAACTTCCCGTGTTCTGCTTTATAATCGTTCACAAGCTTTGTTGCTGCACTTGGTCTTGGGCCAAAGGTATTCACGACTTCACCCGTTGCATTATCCAACATAATTAATTTAGGAATAGCCATTCCGCCATTGGTTAAAAATTCATTCATTAAAGCTGTATTCTCATCGCGAAGAACAACCTTAAAATCTATCTTATTATTTAATTCTGCAATCTTATTCATAACAGGCATTAAATGCGCTGCATCGCCGCACCAACTTTCTGTAAGAACCACCCATGTAATATCTTTTTTTAAATGAGATATTTTTTCTTGAGCGGCTTCAGAAACTTTCACTGTTTTATCCCAACGTTTCATTCGGCGATCATTAAGCATTGTATAATTGACTAACGCCTCCGTTTTAAGCTCCCCAGTTGTTCCTTCTTTTGCAACTAATTGCGTTACTAAATCTCTATACTCTTGATAACTTGTACTTTTTTCCAAGCTCTCTTTTATTATCTTACCTAAGTCTGTTTGTTGTAATATTTCCATAATATAAATTTACTCCATCTTTTCTTATTTCAAGACACAGTCCTTACATTAGTAGTAAATTTTAATAATCCTTACAATTCGATATGAGTACAAAAAATAGAACGACAACTAAACATAAGTGCGGATGGTGTATTGGAGATGATTTATACGAAGCGTATCACGATCAAGAATGGGGAACCCCTGTTTATGACGACGCTACGCTTTTCGAATTTTTAATTTTAGAAACCTTTCAAGCGGGATTGAGCTGGATTACTATTCTACGAAAACGCGAAAACTTTAAAGCCGCCTTAGACAACTTTGATTATACTAAAATAGCGCTTTATAATCAAGACAAAATAGACGCCCTATTACAGAATGCGGGAATTATTCGAAATAAACTAAAAATAAAAGCAACTATAACTAACGCACAGGCATTCATTAAAATACAAGAAGAGTTTGGTTCTTTCAGCAAATATATTTGGGGGTTTGTTGATGGTAAACCTATAAAAAACAAGGTAAAAAACTATAAAGACGCTCCAGCCAATACACCTTTAAGTGATCGTTTAAGTAAAGATTTAAAAAAACGTGGATTCAAATTTGTTGGTAGTACCGTTGTTTACGCACATATGCAAGCCACAGGAATGGTAAATGATCATGAAATAGATTGTTTTAGATATAATGAAGTTTAGCCTCTAAAAAGGAACACAGTAAACTGCTAATTTAGAAATTCCAAAAATGCTTTTCTTGAAATATCTTTTGCGCCTAAACTATTAAGGTGATTAGTATATACTTGACAATCTATTAGTTTGTAATCACTATTTTGAATAAAAGTAATAAACCCTGTTTTACTAGCATTACTTTCTTTAGAAAACATACTTTCTCCACAAAACACCTTATTTCCTAAATCTACGCCATAAAAGCCCCCAACAAGCAGCCCATCATTCCAGACCTCAATTGACTTAGCAAAGCCTTGTTTATGCAGCTTCATGTAAGCCTGAATCATTTCTTTCGTAATCCAAGTTCCAGTTTGCCCATCACGTTTTATTGATGCACATGTAGTTATTACAGATTTAAAATCTCTGTTTATCGTTACTTCATAGTTACAATTTCGCATAAATTGCCGCATACTTTTAGACACTTTCAGCTCTGAAGGATACAATACAAAACGAGGGTCTGGTGACCACCACAAAATAGCTTCTTCAGCTTCAAACCATGGAAAGACACCTTTTTTATAAGCTGTTAACAAGCGCTCGGCAGACAAATCACCTCCATAGGCTAGCAACCCATCTTCTCGAGCCAAAGACACCTCTGGGAACGCACTATTTTTTTCTAAAAAATACATACTACAAAAATAAGAGTCCTAATGCTTATATCACAATATCGACTTGTAAAAATAGTCCTTAACAAACCTATAATTATTAAAATCAAAAAGCGATAATGATAGAAATCATTACCGCTTTTTGGCTATACAAATAGATTGATTAACAAACCTATAAACTATAAACGCAATCGTTCTTTTTATAAGAATTAAAAAGGCAAATCGTCATGATCTTCTTCTTTCAAGTTTGTTGCTGGTTCAAAAGATTGAGCTGGTGGCATTTCTGGCATTCCTGCTGGAGCAGATGACTGAGCACCTTCAATTCTCCATCCTTGAATAGAGTTAAAATATTTTGTTTCTCCTTGTGGATTAACCCACTCTCTACCTCTTAAGTTAATACTTACTTTTACGTCTTGACCTACTTGAAAGTTATTTAACAAATCACATTTATCTTGAACAAATTCTACTAAAATATGCTGTGGATATTGCTCATCTGTTGTTACTACCAATTCTCTTTTTCTAAACCCATTACTTCCGAAAGTTTGTTCTTGCCCTACTAACTTTACTTTTCCTTGTACTTCCATTACTCTATATAATTATTTAAATATTCTTCTTTATTTTAATTGCAACTTTAGGACAGCAACACGTGCCATGCTGTTTCTACATCTCCTATATCAAGAAGATGCTTTGCTTTTTTATGTTTTTCTTCAGCTGATAACACTTGTAATTCATCTTGAGAAACAGCTGCCTCTTTTTTTAATGGTATCGTTTCAACATTTCCTAACATTCCTAAATCATTACCCGTTAAAACAGTACTCTTTTTTATATGATCTGGTAAAGCATCTACTCCAATTCCTAATGTGGATAATGGTTTAGGTATTTCAAAAAAACCTTCCTTCGCTCTACTATAATAACTTCCTCCTGCACGAGACACCAAATCTAACCGCTGTTGATCTATACTTCCTTTTTCATCTAAAACAGCATTATCTATATGTAATTTAAGCACTTCACATATAATTAAATTCCCCGCACCTCCTTCAGCTCCTAATGCAATAATTTCATTAACCTTACATTCAAATTGCACAGGTGATTCTGCAACTCTAAACGGCGCTACCATATCACTTTTTAGCATAGTCAATCCTGATTTTTCAAATTCATTGACTCCTTTAGCATATTCCGTACTACTTAAAGACATTTGTTGCACGATGTTATAATTAACAACATTTATAACCACCTCTTTTATTTCTTTTGCGTTTTCTAAAGTATGTTTTGTGGTATTATCCCTTACTCTCCTTGCTGGAGAAAAAATCAATATGGGAGGGTTAGCACTAAAAACATTAAAGAAACTAAATGGTGATAAATTAGCGTTTCCTTTTGAATCAATTGTGCTTGCAAAAGCGATTGGCCTAGGTGCAATTGCACTAAGCAAATAAGCATGTAACTTTGCCGTTGTGAGATCTTTAGGTTCGAATGTCGTCATTAATTAAATCTAATTATTGGCAAATGTACCCTTTTTAGAAGTGAACTAAAAATGATTTGACTATATGCTCACACAATATTATTAACAGATTTACATTATATTAACATCTTAAAATTAAAACTAGATGTTTTTTACTAAGCATAGGCAAGCCATTCGCTGGATTATTATTATAGCTTCATTTGCTATTATCTCACTGATTTTATGGAATACTTATATTTTCTTCCAGAAATTCAAAGAGCAGCAAAGCATTAAAATGGATATCTGGGCAGAAGCAATGTCTGAATTTCAGAAAGTATCTTTAACAGATAATGTTAATTTACTCGTAGATAAAATTATTTCTTCAGATAGCTTAACACCTAAAATATTAGTCAACGTAGATAAGCAAATAGGCACAATTAATATTGATAAAGAAAAAGTAAAAGACACTATTTACTTAAGAAAACTTATTAAGCAATTTGAAAGTCAGAACAAACCAATAGAACTCTCATACATTGACCCGCAAACAAATACCAAGAATTATCTTGGAAAATTATATTACGGGGATTCTGTTGTATTAAATAAACTAAAATATTATCCACTAGCATTACTCCTTATTATAGTCCTGTTTGGAGCTGTAGTCTATTTTTTCTACAGAAGCAACAAAAACGCTGTTCAAAATAAATTATGGACAGGTATGGCTAAGGAAACAGCTCATCAAATAGGTACGCCCTTATCGTCCCTAATAGGCTGGACAGAAATCTTAAAAACTGAAAATCTAGATCCAGAATATATTATAGAAATTGAAAAGGATATAGATCGATTGCAGACTATTACTGAACGGTTTAGCAAAATTGGTTCTCTTCCAGTACTTAAAAAAACAGATATTGTAGCAGAAACTAAAATCGCATATGAATATTTAAAGACACGTTCTTCAAAATTGGTAATTTTTAACATAAAACTCCCTCAAGAAGCCATTTATGTTAATCTTAATACCCAGTTATACAGTTGGACTATAGAAAACCTTGTAAAAAATGCTATTGACGCAATGAAAGGGAAAGGGCATTTAACTATAGAAATAACTGCTTCTGAAAAAAGCATTAGCATAAAAGTTAGTGATTCAGGAAAAGGCATCCCTAAAAGTCAATTTAACAGCATTTTTGAGCCTGGTTATACTAGTAAAAAAAGAGGTTGGGGATTAGGACTCTCACTTGCCAAACGTATTGTAGAAGAGTTTCATAATGGAAAAATAAAAGTACTACAATCTGAATTAGGAAAAGGAACAACATTACAAATTCTATTGAAAAAACTATAAGCATTGCTAATTATGTCTAAAAATCTCATTACCATAAAAGAGGTAGCATTAAACAACAACTGCCCCAAATGTTTTAACAAGAAAGGTTTGCAATTAACATTTAAACAAAAATTTATAGAGACTTCATTATACAAATCTATTACACAAGACATCATTACAAAAATGCATTGCAACGTTTGCGACACAGCCATTTATCCAGAACAATGGACTGAAGACATAGAACGCATTTATAATTACCAACTAAAGGCTTTTAAGCCAAGAAAAACTAGTAAAAAATTTAAGAAAAAATTTTGGATGATAGTCGTAATTATTATGCTGTTATTATTAATTACGGGGATTTTAACAATTGTATATTAATTATTAAAATTCTTTTTTATACTTTCTGCTATGCTAACAAATTCGTCATTAGTTAATGAAGCCTTATTTATAAAACGTGCATCTTCCATTGTATTCAAAGGAATTAAATGCACATGTACATGCGGCACTTCTAAACCTATTACCGAAAGCCCTACACGTTTACATGGCATGGTTCGTTCTATAGCTATAGCTACTTTTCGTGAAAACTGCATTAGCCCATTGTAAACAGTCGCATCCAAATCAAATATTTTATCAACCTCTTTTTTAGGAATACATAATGTATGTCCCTTCGTGTTTGGATTGACATCTAAAAAAGCTAAGAAATCTTCAGTTTCCGCAACCTTATAACAAGGTATTTCGCCATTAACTATTCTAGTAAAAATTGATGCCATTTTTTTTATAATTAGATTTTAAAGATAAAAAAGATTCCTGTATTCATCATTAAAATCATAATCTTTTATTCCTAGTTTCCAATAACAGAATGTTAACGTGAAATTTCTACCACATCAAATTTCATAATACCGCTTGGCACTTGTATTTCTGCTACATCTCCAACAGATTTACCTAATAACCCTTGTCCAATAGGTGAATTTACAGAAATCTTACCTGCAGCAAGGTCTGCTTCTCCATCTGCAACTAGAGTATAGGTCATTTCCATTCCATTGGTTTGGTTTTTTATTTTAACAATAGACAGCACTAGCACCTTTGAAGTATCCATTTGAGACTCATCTATAACACGAGCTCCTGCTAATTGATCTTCTAATTTAGAAATACGCATTTCTAACATCCCTTGCGCTTCTTTAGCAGCATCGTATTCTGCATTCTCGCTTAAATCCCCTTTATCTCTAGCTTCTGCGATTGCCTTAGATGCCTTAACGCGCTCTATATCCTTAAGTTGCCTTAATTCATCTCTAAGTTTTTTTAACCCTTCAGCTGTATAGTATGATACTTTACTCATAATTTTTTCGTTTTTACTTAAACTTGTGCGTTACTAAAAAGTATATAAACACAAAAAATCCCGTTCTCACGAGATTGCATTACAAATATACAAAATATTTATTTCAGTATGCATTTTGTTGTAAATTGCAACTCTTTTTAAAGCGTACATAAGTGTCTTATAATTAAATTTTATATTTCGCTTTAATAAGCCATAAACAAACTCAAACAAATGAAAAAGGTAGCCCTATTATTACTCTTATTATCAATCTTTATGACCGCATGTCAGAAAAATGATGATGATGCCAGTAGAAATCAAAATATACCAAATGCAACTTTCGATACAGGCATGCTTATTAACACGAACTTACCACAATTCAATAATTTACTTTTCCCAGGTAATTCTATAGTATTAAATAGTAATTATGGTGTAAATGGAATCGTTATCTACTATTTAGGAGGAGATAATTACCTTGCTTATGAATTAAGTGACCCTAATCACCAATTGAATGCTTGTTCCAAATTAACGGTAGAAGGGACAATAGCTACCTGTTCTTGCAATGACGGTAATTCCTATAGTATTTCTAGCGGTTTTCCCGAAAACGGGACCACAGGTCAATATTCCTTATTACAATATGCTGTTGAAGTGAATGGGAATACTATTAGAGTTTTTAACAACTAATACAAACAACACTATAACTTTAGTTATATAATAAAATCTCTTTTCATTAAATACGATTCTTATTACATTTTTTAAATTAGATAAAACGCTTTAATGAATACACTTAAATAAAAGGTTACAATATAAAAAAGAAGCTACTTAATAAGTAGCTTCTTTTTTATATAATTTATTTAAAGCTATTTTAGTGCTTTATAATTTTTTCGTTGACATTAATCTCTGCTCCTTTTACATTAAGAATATACATTCCTGATTGTAATGTTCCAATATTTAAATCTACCTGATCTAACAGATTAGCTTTAGTCGACATTACTTGTCTACCATTAATATCTGTTAAAGTTAAAATCACTTCTCCAAAGTTTTTCTTTACCTTAATAGAAACAACATTATGTGCTGGATTAGGAAATATAGAATATAACCTTTCTAAAGCAAACTCATCTACACTCAATGATGTACAATTCGCCAAAGAAGGATCTGTATCTGGAGGCATAGTAAAATCTGAAACTTGATCATTAATAGAGTTTGAACTCCCTTGCATCGCATTTAAGCCTAAACCTCTAGCTGCAAACACTTCCCATATTATACATTGGTCCTCTCCTCCTGTTAAATTATTATCTGCTGCTAAAATAGCGTCTCTACCTTGCACAAATCCAGTACCGCATGGTTGTAGTTTTAAACCATCTATAACCAGTTGCATCACCTTATTATTTCCTCCTGTTCCGTTATAAATATCTGGATCAAACCCATACTTATCAATGTATTTCCAAGTTAAATCCCAAAGCATTGTAGCCCATAAAAACCCTATACGATGTACAGATTCATTCCAACGCACAGGATTACCGTTACTATCATTTCCTATAACAGTATTATCATTAGTTGCTTCATAAGTAAAGTTATTGATTCCGAAATCTGTACTATATCTTGCAGGTCTAATCCCGTTACCAGAATTAGGTTGCCCTAAAACATAAGTTCCTATACCTCTTCCTGTTTCTGGCAAATCGGTTGCCTTCATTGTTAACATTAGGGAAAACCAATCTGACCAACCTTCTCCCATTTGTTCTGCATTATTCAAGCAGCCAGAATTTGCTGGACCACCTGTTAAACGTGAAGAAATCCCATGACCATACTCATGTGCTATAATTCCATTATCCAAACTACCATCTTTCTGATACGGTCCACCTTCAACAATAGTTCCATTGATTATTGTCCCATTCTCTAAAGCACTAATTAACTGCTCTCCATCTGCATTATTTACAAAAATAGACGGTATAGTAAAAGCAGGATTTGTAACACCATACATTGGTACATATTCTTGGTAACTCGGGTCGTTATCAGGATTGTTATGATTAACCATAATAACCCCTACTGCACCAGCATTTTGAGCATTTTGTATTTTAACTGTAAATGAACAATTCCCTCTTTTTATAACTGCTATTTTCCCATTAAGTTCTGCACCATTTACCAATACATTACAACCTTCTGTAGAAGTAGCAGTACCGTCATCTACCAACACTAAATTTGCTGTCACTGGCACATCTGAAGGCCCTGTAATATTCCCTACTCCATTATTCCCATCTGCTGTAGAAGGTATAACTGCATTTACAGGTCCTAACAACGAACCGCCAGAATTGATTACTAAGGGTTGCCCTACTCCTGAAGCTGACCATAAAAACATAGTCATTACAGGGTTTATACCATCTGGAGGCGTCCCAAAAGTCGCATTATTTAAGGCTGCACCATCCTGGCCATCAGCGAAAACAAAATCACTAGCAGCACCTCCGTTCCCATAATTATTTTGCTGAAAATTCCCACTAGCCTCGTCAAAACCATAATGGTACCAAACATCATGCATTATATTATTCATATAAAACAAATTCGTTAAAGAGGTATTTAAATACCCTGCTGGTTCTTGACTTGGATTAAAAGAAAAGTCAAAATCTAAAGCAGCCCCACCGTCTGGAGATGCGCCAACACCATCATTCCCATTTATATCGTCTTGAACCCAAACATTATTTCCTCTAGTAATCGTATACTCTGCTCCTGCAACACTATTAATATCATGCCAGCCATAAGGTGATGCGGCTAAATCTGCTGGTTCTGAAACTAATTCAATCGCCCCAAAACTTGGGCCTTCTGTTGGAATAGGGAAAACCTTATACTGAGAACCATCTGCCATTACTAATGGCTGTTTCGGTTTAAATAAACTAAAAGCAGACACTTCTGTATTATTAGAATGATTATGATTAGAATGTGTTGTATGTCCATCATCAAAATTACAAGAAACAATCCAGTCGTTAGTTTCTAATAATTCACCTGAAACAGCATCTAACCTCAAACTATACCAGTTTTTCCCGCTTAATGCCTCTATACTTAAATCCCATGCCAGTTTTAAATTACCATCTTCTGTTTGCTGATATACCATTTGCACAGGAATACTCTTTTTAGAAACCCCGCCATTAGTATACACATAACTATTATTCCCTTTAGAACGAATCATTTGTAAATTACTAACAGTCCCTAAATCTAATAACGAAACTGCATTATTAATGGCTTCCAAAGCATTTAAAGCTGGTGCAGTTGTATTTATTTTAGTCTCTATATTTGAAATAAACCCATTCGCATAATGTAATAATGATTTATCTTTTATGGTAATACTTGAAATAGCATTATGGATTTTTA
Source organism: Lacinutrix sp. YIN62 (assembly GCF_057219185.1). Lineage (NCBI taxonomy): Bacteria > Pseudomonadati > Bacteroidota > Flavobacteriia > Flavobacteriales > Flavobacteriaceae > Lacinutrix > Lacinutrix sp. YIN62. Next base: position 80,812 of record NZ_JBXVVH010000016.1, on the reverse strand, counting down.
CACCTTGATATGCTTGATTAACGTAGATATGACTAATCTTTGTTTTTTTTGAATAATACGCATCACTTACTTGTAAATCTTTAATATCATTTGTTGTAAGATTAAAATTAGACTTCTTAGCATTTAACCAATTCGTAACAAGCGCGCCATGCTCATTATCTGTTAAGTTGTTTTGCGTAAATCCAAATTGAGTCGCAAGGAGCAACATCAATATTAGAAAAATGCTTGAGTATTTTTTTTTCATAACTAATAGTTTACTATATTAAATAAAAGTTTTATTAATGGTCGTCAAATATAGGGTTGAACTTACAATAATTACTAGTTTTAATTAATTTTATTGTAAGATTAAGAATATAATACAGCCTATTTTAATAATTTTGCTTTCTATTTCGTTAAAATGCCTAGATCTATATTAAACAAATTAAATTCAATAAAATCTCTTAGATTACTTCCAAAAGACAAACTTCCTGAACTTGCAAAAGAACTCCGTACATTTATTATAGATGCGGTTGCTTCAAAAGCAGGACATCTAGGGGCTAGCCTTGGGGTTGTAGACCTAACTATTGCCCTGCATTATGTTTTCGATACGCCTAACGACACCCTCATATGGGATGTGGGACATCAAGCTTATGGTCATAAGATTTTAACAGGAAGAAGAGATGATTTTGAAACGAATAGACAGCTAAATGGATTAAGTGGTTTCCCTAAACGAAGTGAAAGCAAATTTGATAGTTTTGGCGTTGGACATTCTTCAACTTCTATCTCTGCCGCATTGGGAATGGCATTGGCCTCTCAATTAAAAGGGAAGATAGAAAAACAGCACATTGCAGTTATTGGAGACGCGTCTATTGCCAGCGGAATGGCCTTTGAAGGCCTCAACCACGCAGGAGTTACCAATTGCAATTTATTAGTTATTTTAAATGACAATGCTATTGGAATAGATCCTAGCGTAGGGGCCTTGAAACAATACCTAACTAATGTAAAAAAAGGCACCCAAAAACAAGATAATATCTTTGAAGCTTTAAATTTTAATTATTCTGGTCCTATTGATGGGCATGATTTACCTAAATTAATTTCAGAATTAGAACGTTTAAAAACAATAAAAGGGCCAAAATTTTTACATATCATTACCACCAAAGGTAAAGGCTTACGCCAAGCAGAAGAAAATCAAGTGATTTATCATGCTCCTGGAAGGTTTGATGCTAAAACAGGCAACCTATATAACAAACCTAACATTTCACAACCTCCTAAATATCAAGATGTTTTTGGGCATACTATTGTGGAGCTAGCTAAGGAAAATAAAAAAATTGTAGGGATTACTCCCGCAATGCCCACAGGAAGTTCTCTCAAACTTATGATGGACACCATCCCTGATCGCGCGTTTGATGTGGGCATCGCCGAACAGCATGCTGTAACCCTAGCGGCTGGCATGTCTACCGAAGGCTTAGTTCCATTTTGTAATATTTATTCTACATTTTTACAACGTGCTTACGACCAAATCATTCATGATGTAGCTCTTCAAAATCTTCCTGTTATTTTTTGCTTGGATCGTGCTGGGTTAGTCGGTGAAGATGGCGCTACACATCATGGTGTTTTTGATTTAAGCTATTTACGAGTCATTCCTAATTTGATCATATTTGCACCTAGAAATGAAATAGAATTGCGTAATATAATGTATACAGCACAATTAGGGCTAAAACAGCCTATAGCCATTAGGTACCCACGCGGTCGTGGTATTACAACAAATTGGAAACAGCCCTTTTCTAAAATTGAAATAGGTACAGCTGTACAACTCAAAACTGGTAAATCTATAGCTGTTTTAAGTATTGGAGCTATTTCTAAAAACGTCACAGAAGCTCTCAATTTAATTGAAAACAATCAAGAGGTATCGCATTATGATATGCGTTTTGTAAAACCTTTAGATGAAAAAACACTACATAATATCTTTAAATCACACCATAGTATTATCACCATTGAAAATGCCGCTATTAATGGCGGATTTGGAAGCGCCATTTTAGAATTTTCGGCAAAAAACAAATACAAAAACGCGATCTACCTTAAAGGTATTCCAGATACTTTTATTGAGCATGGAACTGTTTTAGAACTCGAACAATCTATTAATCTAGACGCTTTAAGCTTGTCCCAATTTATTACAAAGTTGTTATAAAATTAAAGGCTAAATCCTTTAATTTTTTTATAATTCAAAATAGCCTGACTATCTGACAAAAGCGACACATAATGACACACACTTAGCAAACGATCATATAAATATTCCTGGTTTATCTTTAAAGTATCCGGCAATCCTTTCAAAATTAATTTATCATAATTAGATGCTGTATTGTGATAACAATTATTCACGGCATTAGTATACACCTTTAGCAAAGTATTTAATATACCATAACCCGCAATTTCTTTATCGACAACTTCAGAAGACTTATAAATTTTATTGATACTCAATTTAATAATATCATTAATTTGAGCTTCATATTTACTTTTATCGAGTAGTGCTGTATCGAATGTTCCGTTAAGGATCGCGTCTTCATTCTCCATAAAGATATTAACCACCTCATTAATAAGTGTATTAATTGCCAATGCTCTCAAATAACTTACCCGATCTTGCGTATTTGTTAGCTGTCCATATTTACCCGTATTTATAGAGTCTCTAACTAAATTAATAAGATATTCTAATGCATATTCTTCTTGTATTAACCCTAAATTTATACCATCTTCAAAATCGATAATGGTGTAACAGATATCATCTGCAGCCTCGACTAAAAAAGCTAAAGGATGACGTGAAAAACTTAAATGATCTTGATTACGCCTTAGCATACCCAATTCTTCTGCTACTGCTACAAAAGCCTCTTTTTCACTCTGAAAAAAACCATACTTCTTATCTGCAATATGTTGTGTTGGTCTTTTAGGTAAGGATTCTTTTGGATATTTAGTAAAGGCGCCTAATGTTGCATAACTCAATCGTAAACCTCCTGCTCTACCTTCTCTACTTTGAGTTACAATTTTAAATCCATTTGCATTCCCTTCAAAGTCACACAAATCTTGATATTCTTTTGCGCTTAACAGGTCTTTATAACGTTTCCCTTCTCCCGAAATAAAAAACTCACCAATAGCTTTCTCTCCTGAATGCCCGAATGGTGGGTTACCAATATCATGTGCCAAAGCAGCAGCGGCTACAATGGCTCCAAAATCATTAGCTTGATAACCGTGAGCTCTTTGTAGTTGCGGATGTTTTTTTAAGACTTTTTGACCGATGCGACGCCCTAAGGAACGCCCCACAACACTAACTTCTAAACTGTGAGTTAAACGTGTATGTACAAAATCTGTTTGTGATAATGGTATTACTTGTGTTTTATCTTGTAAGCTTCTAAATTCTGAAGAAAAAATAACCCGATCATAATCTACCTCGAATCCTAATCGGGTTTCATCTTCTTCTTTTCTAAGCCTTTTATTAGTATCTCCTAAACGTTTTAGCGAAAGTAATTGTTCCCAGTTCATAATCTTATTTTACCAGTGCAAGATACTTATTCTAGACCTTAAATTTAGTCTTGTATGTCTTCAAGTTTTTATTTAAAATTATTTGTCTCCGTTTTTATTTTCTTTAATCCAATTAATACAAGATTTAAAATCCTTAAAAATATGTTTTTCTGGAATTAAATCTGGAATAATATCAATACGTTCCATCATATAACGAGGTTGCCTTAACAGATCAACAAAAAGCACTTGAATCTCCTTTCCTTTTAGATCTTGTAACATATCTTCCATTACATACAACCCAGATTGGTCCATATACGGCATTTGTTCTAAACGTATAATAACTAACGATGTTGTTTCTGGTATTTGCGCTGCCAATTGTTGAAAATCACTTGTAGACCCAAAAAACAAAGGGCCTTTAATATGCTTAATAAACGCTCTTTCCTTTAAATATTCTGAGAAATCCAATTCATCTGGCCAAGCTTCTTCCTTTAAAGGCTTAACATCCGAACGCTCTGCTGTTAAGTCCCCTATTTTTTTCATAAACATTAATGAAGCGATAACCAAACCTATACCAACAGCAAAAACCAAACTCCAAAACGTTGACAACAGGAGAACAAGCAACATAACCAAGACTTCTGAACTTAATTTAATAGGTCCTAAGTTACTATCTCTTGGCAAACTAGGAATCGCTTTTAAACCTTTATAATCCATCACACCTATACCAACAGTTATTAGAATTCCTGCTAAAACTGCTGCTGGGATTTTAGAAGCTATTGGGCCTAATACCAAAAGAATAATTAATAACATAACACCAGCAATCATTCCTGATAATTTTGTTTTACCTCCAGAATTAATATTAACCACTGTTCTTATAGTAGCGCCTGCTCCTGGAATTCCACCAAATATAGCTGCTATTGAATTTCCAATCCCTTGTCCTACTAACTCTCTATTAGGCTTGTGTTTAGTCTTGGTCATATTATCGGCCACAACACTAGTTAATAGAGAATCTATAGCACCAAGTAAGGCCAATGTTAATGCCGTAAAGACATAAGGTGTTATACTATTCAATTTAAAATCTGAAAACATTTCCCATTTTGGAATTGGAATCCCTCCAGGAATCTCTTGAATTGGCCTATAATCTAAACCCAACCCAACAGCTATTCCGGATATAACAACTAAAGCAACAAGTGTACTCGGTATTACTTTTGTGATACGTTTAAAACCATAGATAATAATAATTGTTCCTAATGTTAGTAGTAACTCCAGCCAATTAATATGACTTAAAGCTCTAGGAATTATCGTGATAACACCTAATGCCTCTGAAGCTTCCTTGGCGGCAAGTGTTTGAGATTCGGCTAAAATATCTTCTGGTGTAATATTACCTGCTCTAGAGATTGTTTCTTTAAAATTCTCAAGAACTAAAATCCCCTCCCCAGCCTCTTCTTTTAAAATATTTTCAAGAATAACCTCTTCAGCCTGCGCTTTAAATTGAGACACAAATTCAACATCTTCTTTTGGATAATACCCTACTGCTGGCAAAACTTGTGTTATTAATATAATAACGCCAATTGCTGTCATAAAACCAGAGACCACAGGATAGGGGATATATCTTATATATTTCCCTAAACCCAAAAGCCCTAATCCAACCTGCATTAAACCTGCTAATAAAAAAATAATTAATATTGCCGGTAATGCTTTATTAACATCGCCATCATTGATAGCAATAATCCCTGCAATTACAACCATACTTACAGCTGTCATTGGAGCTGTTGGCCCAGAAATTTGAGTGTCTGTTCCTCCAAATAAAGCTGCAAAAAAACTAATAAAAATAGCACCATACAATCCAGCTTCTGGCCCTAAACCAGATGAAACTCCAAAGGCCAAAGCCAAAGGCAGAGCCACAATCCCTGCTGTAATACCACCAAAAGCATCTCCTTTTATGTTGGAAAATAATTTTTTCATTTTTTATCGTATTGAATTAATTTTATTTCAATTTAAAATATTTTAATAATGCCACCGAAAAAGCCTTAGCTCCTCTTTATATTAATACCTAATAAAAGGTAACACTTCCTGTCGCTATATTGTACATGGCGCCAATAATTTCTATCTCCCCTGCTTTTTCCATTTCTGCCAAGACCACACTTTCATTTAAAATACGCTCTATACTTAATGTTACATTTTTCTTTGCCACCGCATTTACAAAATCAATATTCTTAGAATTTCTTAAACTGGAATCTTCTGGTGATTTCACTGCATTCACAGCAGGTTTTATTCGGCTTAACATAGCTGTTAAGTTTCCTAATTTAGCATCATCACAAGCTCCTTTAACAGCACCGCAACTAGTATGCCCGAGAACAACAATAAGCTTAGTTCCTGCTAGCTTACAAGCAAACTCCATACTTCCTAAAATATCTTCGTTAACAAAATTCCCAGCAATTCTAGCACTAAAAATGTCACCAATTCCTTGATCAAAAATCAACTCTGATGAAACTCTAGAGTCTATACAACTTAAAACTGTTGCAAAAGGAAACTGACCTGTACTAGTCTGTTTTACCTGTGCTAATAGCACTCTATTTAACTTTAGATTATTCTGAAATCTTTGGTTCCCTTCTTTTAAAGCCTGTAATGCGCTTTTAGGATTCATTTCTGCTTGTGTTATTTTTGTTTGCGTTTTCATTATATTAATCTGTTTTTAATTACGCTTAAGCCAATTTAAGCGCACACTAATGTTAAACATCTGTTTTTCAAAAGAGTAGATCTTGCCTTAACTTGTAAGAAATAACTTAATATTAAAAGTAATATTTTTACCGACAACAACTACTATTGTTAGTAGGGAAAATTAGAAAACCAAGGGCAATGGTTTAGGTGGCGGAGCTATTAAATTAAGATTTGGTCTCGTATATTTTTTTAAATAATAATAATCTGAACATTTTATTGATTTAGCTTTTATAAAAGATAGTATTTCGTTTAGCACACTTGAAAAAAGATTGAAAAATTGTGTTTTCTCGCCTTCTAACACATCACAGAAAACGACAAGATCTTCTGGGACATCTATTACCGGTTTTATTAACGACAGACATATCGTAGTCATAAAGAAAACAATAAATAATACTGGTATAAAACGTTTAATCACTCTCATTTTACATTAGAATTATAAATAAAACACTTAACACCCCTAAAAGTTAGTGTTTTTTTTTAACACATTCACACTTGTATGTTAAATTAAGGTTTCCTTCCTCCCTTTTCTAATAACATTTAAGTAACCTTTTCATTACTAAGTTTTAACCCTCTATTAACCTCTGATTTACACTTCAATGGTTTCTTTGTCTCGAGAAAATCAAACAAAAAAAATGAAACAATTATTATTAACAACTACCCTACTATTTTCATTACTCTCCTTTTCCCAGAATACAGGAACTATATCTGGAAAAATATTAGATAAAGAATATAATAATGAACCCCTACCACAATGTAATATCGTAATTAAAGACACTTCTAAAGGCACAATCTCAGACTTTGACGGATTATACACTTTAAATAACATACCCCCTGGAGACTACATTATTGAATTTAGCTTTATTGGCTACGAAACACAAAATATATCGGTAACTGTTGTTCCAAACGAAGTCCAAACTATAAATATTAGTTTATCAGCAAGCACAGCAGCTTTAGACGAGATTGTTCTAAAAACATCTGTAAAACGCGAAACTGAAGCCGCTCTATTATTGGATCAAAAAAAAGCTATAGAAATTAAACAAAGTATTGGCGCAGAAGAGCTATCACGTAAAGGTGTTAGTAATGCTGCTGCTGCTGTTACCAAAATTTCTGGCGTATCTAAACAAGAAGGCTCAAGTAATGTTTATGTTCGTGGCTTAGGAGATCGCTACCTAAATACAACAATGAATGGTCTAGCCTTGCCATCTAATGATGTAAATAATAAAAATATAGACCTAAATCTTTTTGCTTCAGATGTTATTGAGAGTGTTTCTATTAGTAAAACATTTTCATCAAAATTCTATGGCGATTTTGCTGCTGGAAATGTAGATATTTCCTCAAAAAACTATAAAGGCAATGGTTATTTTGATTTCCAGACCAGTACAGGTATCAACTCTAGAGCCATAGACCAAAATTTTGTTAGAAGTGAAGGCACAGGTTATTTTGGATATTATGGAAGGTATGCTCATGACCCATTTGCAATTATATTATCACATGAAGTTGATCCTGTAAGTGTTAACTCCCCTATAAATGTTGGCTATGGTGCTTCAGCAGGAAAGTCTTTTGACTTCAAAAACGAATCGCGCTTAAGCTTATTTGCCACAGCCTCTTTTGAAAATGATTATGAATATAGAAAAGGTAACGTAACCGACTTTACAACTGTTTTCAAAAAAATATTCCCAGAAGCTGAAGAATTTGAATATTCCACAACAACAACAGCAATGCTAAATATTAATTACAGAATCAACTACAACAATAAATTACAATTTAACTCCTTATTTATTAATAGTTCCTCAGACGAAGTTGGATTTTACGGGATTGGAGGTAATGGTTTTAATAGGGATTCACAATCTACTGTCGATTCTGAAAAAGGATTCTTTCAAAAGAACATACAATTTAACCAAGATCTTATCTATGTAAATCAAATACTAGGTAATCATAAATATGATAAAATCGAAATAGACTGGGGCATTGGATACAATAAAGTCAATGCTCATGAACCAGATAGAAAACGTTTCAGCATAGAAAATTACCAATTTGCTTTAGATAATGATCCGTTAACCAATCCTGTGTTTTATAACAATGTTGTCTTTGATAATCAACGTTACTTCCAAAAAATAAAAGACGAAGAATTTAATGGACGTATTAATTTAGGTTACGACTTCTCTGAACAAATTAAACTAAACCTCGGTTTTAACGGCAGAACTAAAACACGTGATTTTGAAAATATTCGTTATGGTTATGACATTGTAGATAACTCTACTCCTATTACAGATGTTAATAACTTAAACAGCATATTCAATCTTAATAACTTAAACCTTAATAACGATGGTTTGTATGACATTAAAGTAATTAATGGTATTCCAGAATTAGGCAATACAAATGCCCCTGGAACACCAGAAAATGTATATACTGGTCAATTAGATATATATGCAACTTATACAAATACAGAATTAAAATTTGGAGACAAATGGCTTGTTGTTCCCGGAGTAAGAGCAGAGTATTTTAAACAACGTATTGATTACGACGTTATTAATTTACCTGCGAATGAGCCCGGATTTAGACAAACCGATAATGTGTTCTTTTTACCTAGTATAAGTATTAAATACGCTTTAAAAGAAAATCAAAACCTACGTTTTTCAGCAAGTAAAACAATTTCTGTCCCAGAATTTAAAGAGATGGCTCCATTTGTTTATGAAGATGTAGCGCAACGTATTGGAGGAAATCCAGATTTATTAAATGCCCCTTCATTCTCTTCCATTTATAATGTAGATTTAAAATACGAATGGTTTATAAATCGCACAGAAATACTATCGTTTGCCATCTTTGGCAAGCAAATTAACGACCCCATTAATTTGGTTATTGCAAACGATGCCACAGGAACACAACGCTATTTTAGAACTGGAGATAAAGCAACTATTCTAGGCTTTGAAATTGAAGCTAGGAAAGCTTTAATACAAAAGGAAGACGAAAACGCATTATTATCTGCTGGATTCAATGCGACCTATATGCATACAGAGCAAGACCTAAAAAGCTCTACAGGGCTCTATTCTTCAACGTTAGACAGAACAGATGAACTGCAAGGCGCTTCTCCTTTAATTCTTAATGCTGATTTAAGTTACACGCCTACATTTAACAATAACTACAAACCTACAGCGAATTTAGTGTTTTCATATTTCTCTGACAGAATTTCTGCTTTAGGTTCAGGAGCATTAGGAAACATCATTGAAAAAGGAGTTCCAACTGTAGATTTTATTTTCAAAAATAAAATTGGGAGTCAATTTGAAATCAATTTAAGCGCAAAAAACGTATTAGATCCTAAAATAAAACGTATTAGAGAAAATACCTCTTTTGGAGATGTCACGCTTTCTGAATATCAAAGAGGTATTAATATTGGATTACAATTAAAATATAAATTATAAAACACAATAAACAACATTTAACTAAAAACTAAAAAACAATGAAACGTAATTTATTATTAAGCCTAGCCACAATAGCAATGCTTATCACTAGCTGCTCAACAGACGACACCTCAGATGTTGTTCTTAATGTAAACAATGACACAAATGAAAATGGAAACCCAGTTGGGTCTACCATTTCTGGAACTTACACAAACGATTTAACCTTAGAAACAGGGAAAGAATACACATTAAACGGCTCTTTAATTATGGCCTCAGGAACAACTTTAACTATTCCTGCAGGAACCACTATAAAAGCTCTGGCTCAAGGCTCAGATGTTTATATTGCAATTTCTCAAGGCGCAACTATTAACGCTATGGGAACAGCAACAGCTCCAATTGTATTAACATCTAATGCTTCCACTCCACAAGCTGGGGATTGGGGCGGATTAATTATTTTAGGAAAAGCCCCCATAAATTCAGTCGCTGGTAGCGCGACTTCTACTTCAGAAATTGCCAGTTTACCTTATGGAGGAACGGATGCAGGAGATGATTCTGGTAGCATTCGTTATATGAGAATCGAGTATTCTGGAGGTTCAGCAGATGGACAATCTGAAAACAATGGATTCTCTTTCTACGGTGTTGGAAATGGGACTTTAATAGAATACATTCAAGCTTATGAAGGAAAAGATGATGGTATTGAGTTTTTTGGAGGTACCGTAAATGCTAATTACATTTCTGTAGTAAACGCACAAGACGATTCTATAGATTGGACAGAAGGTTACACAGGAACAATTACCAATGCTTACGTAAAACACGGTACAGATCACGACAAAGGTATTGAAGCAGATGGATATAATACAGATATAGGAAACAACTCTAATCCTGTTTTCTGGTCTAAACCAACAGTAAATAATTTAACCATTATAGGGAATGAATCTTCTACTGGAAATGAAGCTATCCGATTAAGAGCTGGAACTCAAGGTATTTTCAACAACCTATCTATATCGGGATTTGCAGAAGGTTTTGATCTAGATGGTGATCAGGGAGATTCTCCAACTGGAGCTAATGTTTTAAGCCAAGACTTAAAAGTTACAGATATTATTTTTACAGATGTTATCTTAAAAGTGAAGAATGATACAGGGAATACTTTTGCTCCAACAGATTTTATTTCTGGAGATGGTAATGGAACAGGAACAGATTACGCATCTTGGGGAACTGGCTGGACTGCTCAATAAAAAAAGACAGGTATAATAAACAAAAAAGGCAGCCAATGGCTGCCTTTTTATATTGTAATTCTTAAAATTTTAAAGTTGCTCCTAATAAAAAGTTAGTAGTCGCTTGAGGGTAATACCCTACACCTTCTATGGTTGTTGTTTCTCCAGAAACAGACCATGTATCATCGTAAGTATAATAGTATCCATTAGACACATATTTTTCATTAAAAATATTATTCACTAAACCAGATAATACAATAGTTTTAAATATTTTATTGGTTTTAATCTCGTAAGTCACATTTATATCATTTACAAAGTAATCATCTAATTTTGACAACTTAGCATCTGTATTCCCCATAAATTGCTCTCCTACATATTTACTTAAAAAAGAAAACTGCATATTACTCATTGGCTGAAATATTAAAGCATTAGCAGCCACTATTTCTGGAGAAAAAGAAATATTTGTCTTACCTAAATTAACTAATACTCCATCTATTGAGGCAAAAGTTTCCTTGTTTTTATTAGAACTTAGAGTTAGGGTTGGTTGCACAGAAAATGTACTTGTTAATTGCACAGCGCCTTCCAGCTCCAATCCTAACCTATAACTTTGCCCTGCATTATCTCTAATAGGTGCTCCAACATCATCTATAGCTCCTGTTAAAACTAATTGCTCGTCGTATAACATATAATATACATTTGCATTAAATCTAAATTTTGAATTTGTATGTCTCCATCCCAACTCAAAATCATTTAACTGTTCTGGTTTAATATTGGGGTTACTTTCAAAATCACTCCTACTAGCCTCTCTGTTTGCTCTAGCATAAGAAAAATAAGCATTATTCTTTGCGTTTATATTGTAAGACAGCCCTGCTTTAGGGTTAAAAAAAGTATATTCTTCATCTATTTCAAAACGCTCACGATCTGAATTCATACCACTAGTGTCATAATAAACACTACGTATTTGTAAATCCCCATACAAACTTAATTTCTCGCTTAATTTATAGGTTGCTTTTGCAAAAGCGCTAAAGTCATACTTATCGCCGTCTCCTTCATAATACCGATCTCTAATTTCACTATCGCTAGCATATTGCGCCCAAATAACTTCTCCAAAATGGGCTCCATTATAAGAACTATACGATAGCCCTGTTGTTAAATTAATTCTTTCATCTTTATAATTCACATTGGCATTTAATACATAAAAATCGTTATCTAGCCAACGTCTACGAATCAAATCGGTTGTATTTATTGTTTCTGATCCTATATTAATTTCAGCTAAATCATAATCCGAAAAAGCTTCATCTTCTTTATATTGTTCAAAATAACCACGCCCATAGGTATAGTTCAAGCCTATGTTTGTAGACCAATTGTTATCAAATCGTTCATTCCAATGTAACTGATAATGATCTTGTTTATAATTATCGACTTCATTATCATAGAATAGAGTATCTCCACTCTTATTTGTATAAATCCCTGAAGGGTTAAATGTTCTATCTTTTGCCAATGTTTCTGCATCAATTCCATTCCAGGCTTGATAAGTAACTTCGTGCCCTCCAAAAACCAAAGCTTTAATAAGTGTATTATGATCCACATAAGTCCCTTGTAAAAAATAAGATTTTAAATCAGATTCTGCTCTATCAATATAACCCTCGGAATTAATCTGAGACAATCGTCCAGCTATTTCAAAATGATCATTTAACAAACCTGTACTATATTTAACATTATGTTTTCTAGTGTTATAACTTCCAAAAGCATTAGAGATCTCTCCATTTGCTTGATCTGAAACAGCATCTGTTAAAATGTTTAAACTCGCTCCAAAAGCTCCTGAACCATTTGTAGATGTCCCAACACCTCTTTGCAATTGTAAATTTTCTACAGATGAGGAAAAATCTGGTAAATTAACCCAAAAAGTCCCTAAGCTTTCTGTATCGTTGTATGGAATCCCATTAATAGTAATATTTGTAGATTGTGGACTTATACCACGGACTCTAATTCCAGTGTAACCAACTCCTGCTCCGGCATCACTGGTCGTTACTACAGAAGGTAAGAAATTTAATAAAATAGGCAAATCTTGCCCCAAGTTTCTTTTTTCCAATTCTGCTTTAGTAACATTGGAGTGCGTTATTGGAGAATCTGCTGTTACGCGTACTGACTTTATTAAAACCTCATCTAAAGCTTTTGTTTTAATGGTATCTTGTTCAACTTTTTGTGCACTAGCACTTACTGTAAACACTAATAGTGTAAGAAAGACAAATATGTTTTTCATTCGAAATAATATACTATCGAATAAAAAGAGGCCATTATTCTTTGTTTTTATTTATGTTTTGAAGATTTTCTATTTAAGCAAACAACCTTATTACTCTTTAAGTTGTAAACCTAAATTTAAAATCTCTTTTATTATTCCTAAACAGCATTACCTGTTCTAGGTTCAATGGGTATGATCTCAGCCGATATGGGCACCCCTTTTTTGAGAACGCTGCAAATATATGTTAGATTTTTGGTTTACAATTTATGATTCTTCTTTTTTATTAAATAATAAGGGTAACAAATACACTTTATCTCCTCTATTTGGTATAACCAAAAATTTATTTATCATGAAATTCACAAAAACTATTTTAACTTTTTTATTGATTCTTTTCATTTCCAGTTGTTCCAACGATAGCCAGAGTGAATTAAACGAACAACAAGAAGTCCATGAGTTAGAAACACTTGAAATGAAAAAAATTATCCCCATTAAAGGCTTACCGTGTGAGACTGCGCTTTATGCTCAAAACATGCCTTTGGGAGGCGTTGCCACAATTTTACACAATGGTACTGTTATAGCTTCTTTTAGTAATACTGCATACCTAACATTATCAACTAGTAAAACCTATCAAATCGTAATGCCTTTAGGTGCAAATGTCACCTATTGTTCTTGTGGTGAAAATTATGGAACATTGAGTGGCGCCTGTGCAACATTAACAACGTCTTCTAGTTCGGCACAATATTCAACTTGTGCTTTTTAAGCTAAGTTTTATGTAATCAAACAACTTTTTATAAAAGGCCTATTTTAGAAAGAACATTTTTCTAAAACAGGCCTTTTTACATAATTCTATGGTTTGTTTAGAAGCGCATCTTATTTATTAAGGCAGCTATTCTTATTTTAGATTAAAATTATTTCGTCAATGCCATCGTAATAGTTAAGATATTTGATGTGGTGCTTTCAATAGATCTGTTACTGTTTTAACAGGATTAAAAGTGACTAAGGGCACTTCTATAAAAATAGTATTCCAATTAGCCATACTCCCATTCCATAGCCCTGGTAATTCCATCGCTTTTATTTCCTTTCCTGAAATCGTTTTCTTAGTAATAAATGCTGTTTGCATATCTACAAACTTACTCAAGTCAAACACTTTACCTTTATAATTCTTAATACCACAAACTAAATCTACAGGGTTAAAATGTGTTGCATTACTTAAAATAGCCTTTTGGTATTTATTGTCTGTATCAATTTGTGCAGATTCAACAATCTGAAGTGAAATTGTTCCACTTTCATCTTTTACCCAAAATGGGCCTCCACCAGGTTCTCCCTCATTTTTCACCATCCCGCATACGCGAATGGGTCTATTTAATTTTCCTTTTAGATATTCTATTTGGTATTTAAGTGAATACTTTTCAAACTCTAATGATATAACAACATTTAATTGTGTTCTTAAAAATTGCGCTATTTCTACTAAATCATCCTCAGAAAGTGTTTTTTCATCTAAATCTTTTAAAAACTTAAAGGCCTTATTTTGTGTTTTTAATAACACTCCTGCCAGTAATTTTTTATATTCTGAAACACCTTCCTCATATTCAAAAACAACAACATTATCTATATTTTTAATAAATATAACATCTGCATTCAAGCTATTTAGATTAGACAATAATGACCCATGGCCTGATGGTCTAAAACACAAACCGCCTTCTGAATTTAAAACTGGTTCATTTTTAAGATTTACCGCAATACTATCTGTACGCTCTTTTTGGCTGGAAAACGAAATATCAAATATCATATTCGTCTTACGCTCTATGTTTTTTTGAATGCGCTTAAACTCCGCATCAAAAATAGAGCGATGTTTTTCTGAAATTGTAAAATGAAGTTTAGCGATATTCCCTGAAGAAGCATATAAAGCACTTTCAAACAAATGTTCTTCAAACGCTGTTGCGATATGGTCTTTGTATTTATGAAAAGGCAACAACCCTTTAGGGTAAAAACTATAGTTTAGCTGTTCAGACTGTAGCAACGCTTTAACAAAAGCTAATACTTTTTCATCGTTAGATAGCGCATAATAATTAATTTCGCTTTGTTCTATCCTAGCTAAAACGATATCATAAAAGGGGAGCTTTTCTAACCCCACTAAAAACAAAGACAGCTCGGAAGCTTTATATCTATTTATGTAGGAGTTAACACTTTCTAATTTAGAGTCATACTGCTCTATAAACTGAAATAAAAACCGAAACATACGTGTTGCTGCTCCAGAGGCTGGAACAAATTTCATAACCTCTAGATCTTTTTTATTACGATTATAATACGCAATATAGTCTTGCTTTTCTTTATTTGAACAATTGTAAATCCCATCGCCTAAACTTGCAGCAGATTTTAAGTTTACATAAGGCAATCCTGTTTTAAAAAGCATCAATTGATGATTTACTTTTTCTACAGTTATACCTTTTGCTTTTATTTGTTTTATTTGTTTTAAAGTGAAATTCACTTCCTTTCCTCTATTAGTTTATCAATATGTTTTACAGCCTCCTTCAAACGTTCTTTTTTATTTCCTTTTAACAATACATAAGGCCTATTGTATTTTATCAATGTATTTTCAAAAGCTTTAAACATTTCTTCCCTTTCTTCCGGTTTATCTCTAAGGTCGTCTGCTTCCCAAGGCGTATCAATATAAGTCAAAAAATACAAATCATACGTGTTTTCTAAGGCATATTTTTCTAAAGTAGGATCACATAGCCCTTGGTAATATGTTTCAGAATACACTTTAGTTTCCAAAAGGTCTGTATCACAGATTAAAACGGTATCTGTTTTTTTTGAATAGTCGTTTTCTAATTGCATTTGGCCTTCAGCTATAGGTAGCAAATCTTTAAGCTCACAAATTTTACGTTCGTTATTCCATTTTTCTTGCAAATAGACACGTGCATACTCTCTTACCCAAACCGAATTGTAATAACGTGCTAACTGTCTAGAAAGTGTCGTTTTACCCGTAGATTCTGGCCCAAACAGCACTACTTTTATGCAACTTGCAGGTTCTTGTCTATACTTTTTTTCCATTGTCTATATCCTTGAATAGCTAAAATTGTAAAAATTAAATATTGAAGAGATAATATCCCCAATCCTCTATAAGCATATAAAGGCACAGTAATTATATCCGCAATAATCCAAAGTGTCCAGTTTTCTATTTTTTTTGTTGCCATATACCACATCCCTGTAAAGAAAATCCCAGAAGTTACAATATCTATATAGTTTGGTATTTGTAATTCATATTCATAGAGAGTATAAACTAAATAAGTTACAAACATAGTAATAACAAATAATGCTACACCAATAACTTTCTCTCGTAAAGTTGTTCTGGATATAGGAACAATATATCTGTTCTCCTTTTTACGAGACCAGTTCCACCAGCCATAAAGACTCATAATGGAGTAATAAAAATTCATCATCATATCGCCAAAATATTCTGCTTTATATAACAAATAAACAGTGATCACTGTTGCTATTAATCCTGTTGGGTACACCAAAATATTCTCCTTTTTAGCATAAATAACACTCAATATTCCAAACACAAAAACAATGGTTTCTAAAACTATAGATAATGTTGAAGCATTTTTATAAGCGTCTAAAAAAAAATCAAAAATGGGGCTCATAATCGCTACGATCTGTTTTTACAAGTTTTATTGTAAGCACACAAGCCTCTTGATTCTCAAAGGACTGCTTTATTTGCGCATTCAAAAATGGCATCAAATCATCATACGCTCCAAAAATCTGAGTGCTTAAAGGGGTTTCTATAACCGTAAATTCGGATGCTCTTAACGCTTTAATAAATGTTATAATATGGGCTTCATAATCTCCTTGTAATGGGGATAATGTTAAATCTACAGATATTTTCATATTTATTTCTCGCAAATGCGGGGTTTTATTTTAATTCTTATTAAGTTTTATACTCTATTTTAATACTTTAACCGCTTCTGTTGTTTTAAGCTATTCCTTTTTTAATACTTCAAAAAAAGTTTCATCTTCTTCAAAGGCTGTACCAATCACTACTAAATCTGCTCCAGCCTTATAAGCATCATTTAACTGGTGTTTGTTTCTAATACCTCCGCCAACTATCAATGGAATATTTAATTCTTTTTTCACAAAACTAATCATTTCAAGAGGAACAGGCTGCTTAGCCCCACTTCCAGCTTCCAAATAAATGGCTTGCATCCCAAGGAATTCCCCTGCTTTTGCCGTATCTATAACCTGTTGGTTATTTTTTCTAGACATTGGTTTTGTTCCTGTTACCTTCTGTACTGCTGTTTCTTTTCCGTTTTCTATTAGAATATAACCTGTAGGAATAACTTCCAAATTAGTAGCTCTCAATTTTGGAACCGCCTCAATATGTTTCCCAATTAAGTAATCTGGATTCTTACCAGACAACAGGGATAGAAACAAAATAGCATCTGCATCTTTTGAAATTTGCGTTACATCTCCTGGAAAAAGTACGATAGGCAACCTTGTTAAAGACTTCAAGTGAGACAGCAATTTTGCCGTCACTGTATCTTTTACAATACTCCCACCAACAAAAACATGAGTAATTATAGAGCATTCTACTTTATTTATGAATTTAGGCAAAGCCTTTATATCCATTTTATCTGGATCTATTAACACTGCTAGCATATGCTGCTTTCCTGATAATTCTCGTATATTTTGAAGCACTCTTCTCATTTAACTCAAAACATAAGAACAGGTAAAACCTTCGAATTCTAAAAATGCTGCATCAAACCTTTCCTTCAAACCATTATAATCAATCCAAGCGGTTGTTTTTTTATCAAGAAGTGTAAATGGGATCACTAAAAAATGGTCTTTAAACAACATGCCGCGAGTAGCGAATAATTTATAAAGCGATTCTTTAATCCCCCATATTACAGTAAGTTTACGTATATATTCTTCATCCATATTAGACAAATATTCAAATTCGTATTTAATAAATTTCCGTGCTATTATTCCAATTTTATCACGTTGTTTCTCTATATCGATACCAACTTTAGTAGCACTAACAATTATAGCCGAAAATGTAAATGAATGTGTTATAGAAATGTGTTTTCCATTTTTCAAATACGGTTTTCCATTTTCATCGTAAACTAAATCACGGTCTTCATATCCAAACTCTGCCAATAAATGTCGTACACTCAAAAACCCGCGTTGATGTAATTCACTTTTCATTCCCAAAACTCGATTTTTACTTTCTGCTTTTAAGTCCAAAGGTTTTATTAACTCATTAAAAGACTCCGTAATCTTCCAGATTTTAACAGTAGTTTGTGAGTTGGGCTGAAGGGTTTTATAAATCGGCATTTAATATTCTAATAGTTATTGGTTATCTTTGTGTTCTTAATATGAGAAGAACAAATATACAATTATGAATACAAAAACAATTGCCTACGTACCTAACAAGGTAAAAGATATGTCGCTTGCGGCTTGGGGAAGAAAAGAAATAGATTTAGCAGAAGCTGAAATGCCAGGTTTAATGAGTTTAAGACAAGAGTATAAAGACACTCAACCTTTAAAAGGAGCACGTATAGCAGGATGTTTACATATGACTATTCAAACCGCAGTTTTAATCGAAACCTTACAAGCCCTAGGAGCAGAAGTCACTTGGAGTTCTTGCAATATCTTCTCAACCCAAGATCAAGCTGCAGCTGCAATTGCCGATGCTGGAACAGCTGTATACGCATGGAAAGACATGACGGAAGAGGAGTTTGATTGGTGTATTGAACAAACATTATTTTTTGGAGAAGATCGCAAACCACTAAATATGATTTTAGATGATGGTGGAGATTTAACAAATATGGTTTTAGATAAATACCCAGAATTGGCAGCTGGAATAAATGGACTATCAGAAGAAACAACAACCGGTGTTCATAGACTTTATGAGCGTGTAAAAAATGGTACTTTACCTATGCCAGCTATTAATGTAAATGATAGCGTTACTAAATCTAAATTTGACAACAAATACGGTTGTAAAGAAAGTGCCGTAGATGCTATTCGTCGTGCTACCGACATTATGTTAGCAGGTAAACGTGTAACCGTTTGTGGTTATGGCGACGTAGGTAAAGGTACAGCAGCCTCTTTTAAAGGTGCTGGAAGTATTGTTACTGTTACAGAAATCGACCCTATTTGCGCTTTACAAGCTGCTATGGATGGTTTTGAAGTAAAACGTTTAGAAACCGTTGTTGGAAACTCTGATATTATCATTACAACCACTGGTAACAAAGACATTGTTCAAGGGCGTCATTTTGAAGCTATGAAAGACAAGACTATTGTTTGTAATATTGGTCACTTTGATAATGAAATAGATATGGCTTGGTTAAATGGTAATTTTGGAGACACCAAAGACACTATAAAACCTCAAGTTGATAAATATAATGTAAACGGAAATGACATTATTATACTTGCCGAAGGCCGCCTAGTAAATTTAGGATGTGCAACTGGGCACCCAAGTTTTGTAATGAGTAATTCTTTTACAAACCAAACGCTTGCACAAATCGAACTTTGGAATAATATCGAAAACTACAAAAACGATGTTTATATGCTCCCTAAACATTTAGATGAAAAAGTAGCAAAATTACATTTAGAAAAAATAGGAGTCGAGCTAACAAATTTACGCGAAGAACAGGCTGAATATATTGGTGTTACTGTTGAAGGACCATTCAAACCAGAACACTACAGATACTAATGTTTAACCGCAACTCTTAACATAGAGCGTTTTAAACACTTAAACATATCACTCTAAGCCCTTACAGAAATGTAAGGGCTTATTCTATTATAACAATCCTAATACCACATCACATACTAGTGAAATAACAAAAGAGACTTCGTTCCAAACGAATAGCTAGTATTCCTCTCTTTTGTAAGCATTCCTTTTTTTCACAGACTAATCGATTTAATTAACTATAAACCCCATTAAAATGACTTTTTTTACTAAATCGACGTCTAGAGCTGTAGTAGCTACATCATTATTTGCGACATCACTATTTTTGGCATCATGTTCACAAAATGAAAGCTTTGAAAACATTGAAAACAACAATAGCCATAAACAACAAATAGAAGCACGAGTAACTCCCCAAAATACTTTGTTTGGATTCCCTATTCAAAACAATCAATTTTTATTTGACACAGATGGTAATGAAATTAACGACAACTTAGTCGCTTCAGAACACCTTCAAAATTTACGAATTGGCATCCAAGAAAACATGCCTCAAGAATGGACATTTGCTATATTTAAATCTATTATTAGCTGGAATGAAATAAACCCTGAACTTGTACACTTAAACTTTGTTAACGCCACAGTAGCTTCATCTCCTAATTACCCAACAAATATCGATCTTCTTTTTACATACGAAAATGACACAGCAGCTGGAGGCAGCCCTGCCGGCGCTCGTTTTCCTGAAACAGATAGCACTATAGGTCGTATTGTTAATATAAACCCAGTCGACCACGAACAAAATGCAACTACAGACGGCGAAAGACATGGCATTATAGCACATGAAATAGGTCATACCTTAGGCTTTGAGCATACTTCAGAAAATTGTGGCTTAGGCTTCATGACGGCTAATACAGATAATATTCCTGAAAACTGGGAAGGGTTTTCAGTGGCTGAAAAAGAAAACCTTAATGATCGCTTTAAATTACTATACCTACATGATCACCAAGGTTTAGCTCCAATCCTATCTGCCTTATTTGGAAATCAAACCATTATTAAGGGACTTTACACTAGCTGCAGCAGTAATACTGGCGCAACTAATCTTGAAACCGCTAGAACACTTTTTAACAACATTGTTGTTATTACTCCTAGAGACTAAGCATAATCTTTTTAAATTCTAAACAAAAAAAGTCTTTCCAAATTTGGAAAGACTTTTTTTATTTATACTAAAAGAAATTATTTCTAAGCTTCGAAAGCTTCTATAGAAACATAAGATCTGTTATCTTTTTTCTTTGTAAATTTCACAAGACCATCAACTTTTGCGTGTAACGTATGATCTTTTCCTTGGTATACATTTTCACCAGGGTGATGTGTATTACCACGTTGTCTTAATATAATGTTTCCAGCAATAGCAGCTTGTCCACCAAAAATCTTAACACCTAAACGTTTCGATTCTGATTCTCTACCATTCTTAGAACTACCTACTCCTTTTTTATGAGCCATTGTCTTAAGGTTTTATAATGTTAATATTTAACTTAATGCTGCAATTAATTCAGCTTTTTTCATAGAAGAAATCCCCTCTACGCCTTTAGCCTTTGCTAATTCTTTTAACTGAGCTACAGTCATTTTGCTAAGGTCTTGAGTTCCCTCTTCCTTTTTAACAACTGGTTTAGTTTCAGTTTTCTTTGCTTTAGCTGCTGGTTTCACACCTGAAGCCACAATGTTTTCAATTACAATTTCAGACAAAGCTTGTCTATGACCGTTTTTTACACGGTAACCTTTTCTTCTTTTCTTTTTGAAAACGATAACTTTATCACCTTTAAGGTGCTTTAAGACTTTTGCACTTACTTGTGCTCCGCCTATAGCTGGGGCGCCTACAGTTACATTGCTACCATCTGCAATTAAAAGAACATTATCAAAAGATACTGTTTGTCCTTCTTCTGTTGCTAAACGGTTAACAAAAACTTTTTGGTCTTTCTCAACTTTAAATTGATGCCCTGCTATCTCTACGATTGCATACATAACGAAATGTTTTGTTAATTAATTTTGTTAAAAAAATGAGTGCAAATATACTGCTAATTAATTAATCTACAAACGTTTTATGCGTTTTGAGGAATATTTCTACTTTTTTTAAAGAGTTGCATCCAGGTTAGCGTTAAAACTACAGACGTTGAAAACCCCATAATGGCAACAACAAAGGTTACCATACCAACGCTAACATTATATCCGCGATCAAAGACTTCGAGTAATTTTGAAATAAATAAAACATCTATTTCTGTTGCATAAATCAAGAAAAACAATGTAAAAATTAACGTTGCTAAAAACCCTGAAACGATGCCTGCAGAAAAGCCATTTATATAACTAAATTCATTTCCTTGTTCTAGTTTACAATAACGAATCGCTTCATAAATTCCTATGCCTGTAATGATAACATTAAACAAACTAAAAATAGGATTGGTGTGCAACCCGAACAAAGCTAAGATTAAAAAGAACGCAATTAAACAGCCACTAATGATTATACCCAATCGTACTTGAACAGTTAATTTACTCATAATGAACAGGTTTAAAGATTATAAAACTAGATAAAGTTCGTAAAAAAACAAGTTAAAAACTATGAATAGATGTTAATTTTTAACATTTTCCCTAAGATAACTCATTTTCGATTATTATTTTTGTTTTGATAAGAACACGTAACTTTTCTTAAGTTTTGTAGTCTTACAAAGAAAACAGATCATAAAAAACAATCTCAAAATGAAAAAAAAATTATTCTCATTGGCTACTTTGCTATTGGTTGGACACACTGCCATAGCACAAGAAGTTAAGTTTGAAGAGTACGATTTGGATAACGGAATGCACGTTATTTTACATCAAGACAATTCTGCCCCAGTGGTTACGACCTCCGTAATGTATCATGTAGGCGCAAAGGATGAAAACCCAGAGCGTACAGGTTTCGCTCACTTTTTTGAACACCTCTTGTTTGAAGGCACCGAAAATATAGAAAGAGGAGAATGGTTTACAATTGTAACATCTAATGGAGGAAGCAATAATGCAAATACAACAGATGATAGAACGTATTACTACGAGGTATTCCCATCTAACAATGTAGAATTAGGATTATGGATGGAATCGGAACGCTTAATGCACCCCATAATCAATCAAATTGGTGTGGATACCCAAAATGAAGTTGTAAAAGAAGAAAAACGCTTACGCGTTGACAATCGACCTTATGGAAATATTTTAGCAGAAGTTAAAAAACATATATTTAAAAAGCACCCATATAAAGGAACAACCATTGGAAAAATGGAACACCTTGATGCCGCTACTCTTGAAGAGTTTCAAGCATTTAACAAAAAATACTATGTTCCCAATAATGCTGTTTTAGTAGTCGCTGGAGATATTGACGTTCCCGCGGTTAAAAAAATGATAAAAGCTTACTTTGGTCCTATTCCAAGAGGAAAAGACATTACAAGAAACTTCCCTAAAGAAGATCCTATTACCGAATTAATAGCAGCAAAAGCTTACGACACTAATATTCAAATCCCTGCGGTTATTGCGGCCTATAGAACACCTTCTTTTAAAGAACGTGATGCCTATGTATTAGACATGATTTCTAGTTATTTAAGCAATGGTAAGACCTCAAAATTATACAAGAAATTAGTAGACGACAAAAAAATGGCTCTGCAAGTAGCAGCTGTAAACTTGAGTCAAGAAGATTATGGTACTTATGCTCTTTTTGCTTTGCCTCAAGGAGATACAAGCTTAGCAGATCTTGTAAAAGAAATGGATGAAGAAGTTGCCAAAGTGCAAAACGAATTAATCTCTGAAAACGATTACCAAAAGCTTCAAAACAAATTCGAAAATCAATTTGTAAACTCAAACGCTAGTATTTCTGGCATCGCAAATTCTTTAGCACGTTATTATATGCTTTACAACGATGTAAACCTTATTAACAACGAAATAGAGATCTACAGATCTATTACTAGAGAAGAAATGCAAGCTGTTGCTAAAAAGTACTTAAACCCAAATCAGCGTCTTATTTTAGAATACTTACCTAAAAAAGACGATAACTAAAAATATTAAACACGTACAGATGAAAACAAAAATAACTGCACTAATAGCATTGTTTTTATTATCAATTTCTGCAACCGCTCAAATTGACAGATCAAAACAACCTATTCCGGGCCCAGCTCCAAAAATCACTTTGGAAAAGCCTGGTGAATTTGAACTTAAAAATGGCCTTAAGGTACTTGTAGTAGAAAACCATAAACTCCCTCGAGTATCCTATACGCTAACTATAGACAATAAACCGATTACAGAAGGTGATATTACAGGCGTTTCTAGCCTTCTTGGCGCGATGCTAGGTAATGGAACCACTACTATCTCTAAAGATAAATTTAATGAAGAAGTTGACTTTTTAGGCGCAAGACTTGGTTTTGGTCCTCAAAGTGCCTTTGCAAGTTCGTTAACTAAATATTCCGATCGCATATTACAACTAATGGCTGAAGCAGCTATAAATCCATTATTAACTGAAGAAGAATTTCAGAAGGAAAAGGATAAAGCGCTCGAGAACATAAAATCTAATGCAAAAAGTGTTGATGCTGTAGCAGGACGAGTTGGTAGAGCATTATCCTATGGAGCTAACCATGCCAGCGGGGAATTTGTTACTGAAGAAACATTGAATAAGATAACCTTGAAAGATGTTAAAACATTTTATCAACGCTACTTTTCTCCTCAAAATGCATATTTGGTTATTGTTGGCGATGTTAATTTCAAAACTGTAAAAAAACAAGTAAAGAAATATTTTCAAGATTGGAAAACACCAATCACTATTGAAACGACTGTTGTAGCCCCTAAAGCCAATGCAAAATATACTCAAATTAGCTTTGTAGATATGCCTAATGCAGTACAATCCAATGTTTCATTAACAAGTAATGTGAAATTAAAAGTTAAAGACCCTGATTATCACGCTGTTTTGATTGCCAATAAAATTTTAGGAGGAGGCTTTAATAGTTATTTAAACATGAACCTTCGTGAAGAACATGGTTATACTTATGGAGCACGCTCTAATGTTGGAACTAGTCGTTATGGCGCGTCTCGTTTTACAGCAGGAGCATCGGTAAGAAATTCGGTAACAGATAGTGCTGTTGTACAAACGCTTAAAGAAATAAACCGCATTAAAACAGAACCTGTTTCTTTAAAAGATTTAAACAATGCTAAAGCCAAATACGTTGGTGATTTTGTATTAGCTATAGAGCGTCCAGAAACTGTTGCACGCTATGCATTAAATATAAAATTAAACGATTTGCCTGAAGATTTTTACACAACATACCTTCAAAAAATTAATGATGTAACTGTAGAAGACGTAAATCGTGTCGCTAATAAGTATTTCACAGCAGAAAATGCGAGAATCATTGTTATTGGTAAAGGTAGTGAAGTATTGGAGAACCTAGAAAAAACAGGAATCCCTATTAAATACTATGATAAATATGCAAACAAAACAGAGAAACCAATCTTTTCTAAACCTATTCCAGAAGGTGTAACTGCGCAATCAGTGATTGCAAACTACATCAAAGCTATTGGAGGTGAAGAAAAATTAAAAACGATTAATTCTATCTTAATCAATGCAGATGTAACCATCCAAGGGGCGCCTTTTGCTCCAAAAGCAGTTATTAAATCTATGGCACCAAATAAAACCTCTATGGAAATGACCATTGAAGGTATGGGTACTATTATGAAACGTAAGTTTGATGGCACTACTGGTTATACTGAACAGCAAGGTCAAAAAATACCTATGACTGATAAAGAGCTAAAAAAATTGCAAGCTACTAAAGGATTATTTCCTGAGTTATATTATGAACCTGCTAACCTCTCGTTGGAAAGTATGACAGACATTGATGGAACAGATGTTTACAAAATTAAAGTTACAGAAGGAGACGAAATCTCCTATAAGTTCTACAATGCAGAAACGAGCTTATTGGTTCAAACTGAAGCTACAACAGAAGCACAAGGTCAATCTATAACTTCTATACAAAATGTATCGGATTATAAAGCTGTAAATGACGTTATGCTACCATATACTCAAAAGATAACTGCAGGCCCTCAAGTTATCACGCTTAAGTCTACAGATATTAAAATAAATGAAGCTGTAAGCGAAGAAGATTTTAAATAATCTACATTTCTATATATATAAACCCGGAGTTTAATCGCTTCGGGTTTTTTATTTCTTCTTATTTGCCAAATACACGCCAATCAAAATAACGACAGTAGCTCCAGCTTGTAACAAGCTAAAATGTTCGCCATCTAGAAGTCCCCAACCTAAAGCAACTATAGGCATAACATAAGTTACAGAAGAAGCAAAAACAGGTGTCGCTATTTGAACAAGCTTATTAAACATAACTTTGGCCAATGCCGTGCCAAAAAAAGACAGGATAACCACATAAAAAATAGCGGTTTTAAAATTCGGATTACCGTAGGTTTCCTCTGTAAAAAAACCAGTAAAAGTCAGTATCAAAAAAGCAGGAAGCATAATTGGAATAAAATTTCCTGTAGCAATCGCTAAGGGTTTAACCGCTTGCAAATAACGCTTTATAATATTTACATTTGCAGCATACATTAAGGTTGAGATAATAACAAAACTAGCATATAAATAGTTTTGATCTGGGTTTAATTCTGCTCCCTTTAAAATAAGGATAGAAGTTCCTATAAACCCAACTACAACCCCTAACATTTGTCGCTTAGTAGAACTTATTTTAAATACAGCAAGCCCCATTAAAATGGTATTTAATGGTACCAAAGAATTTAAAATAGACGCAACAGCACTATCAATTTCAGTTTCTGCTATTGCAAATAGAAATGCTGGAAAAAAAGACCCTAATATACCAGAGAGTACAATCCATTTCCATTCTTGTTTTTTAATCGTTTTTACTTTCTTATAGCCAGCTGCAAGTAAGAACGTTCCTGTAATTATAATACGTAGAGCTCCTAACTGATAGGCTGTCAAACCCAACAATGATTTTTTAATTAAAATAAACGAAGTCCCCCAAATTAATGATAACACTAAAAGGTATACCCATTTTGAATTTTTAAACCACATAACTAAAACTTATTTTTAATCCTGCAAAAATGGAATTATTAATACAATAAACAGATATAATTCTTAAATTTGTAGTCTATATTTTGATCATTACATCTTAGTCGTTTTTAATCAAGTACTATTAAAATATATGATGTAAAATAACACTAGAAAAACAACAATTTATGAAAACCATAACAAACATAGTAGTAGTCGCAATCATAGCAGTAGTCACTTTTAATTGTAAAAATGAAGCTCAGCCTGAAATAAAAACAGTAAATACTGAGGTGAAAACGGAAACCCCTGCGGTAGCAAAACTTGATCCTAATGCCAATTACGCTAAAGCAGAATTTAAAATAGAGGGAATGACTTGTGCTATGGGTTGTGCAAAAACTATTGAAAAGAAAATTGCCAAGATGGAAGGCGTTAAATCTGCAACTGTAGATTTTGACAGGCAACTGGCAATGGTAGAATATGATGATGCCATAGTAACACCAACAACATTAGAAGGAACTGTAACTAGCGTAGCAGATACTTATAAAGTAAAAGATATGAAAACTGTAGACGCATTCTCTAAAAAAGAATGTAACGCAGATTGCAAAAAGAACTGTTGTAAAAACAAAGCAGAAAGCGAAAAAAAGGCGTGCGCTAAAGATTGTAAAAAAACATGTTGCAGCAAAACTAAGCAAGCTTAATTACAACTAATTAATATACTAGAAAAAGGTTTCGTTTAATAATGTGAAACCTTTTTTATATTTATTACTACAGGTTTAAATATTCGTTTTTCAACTGTTCAAGAAAAGACAATACCTTGTCGTGTTGTGGATGCGTTTCTTTAAGACAATCCTTAATCTCTGAATCGTCTACCATAAGAATAATATACGTCTTTTTCATTTTAAACGTGTGAGCTTGCTTAAGAAGAGGATCTTTACCTTTTGATTCCCTTGAAGCATCTATAGCTATAGGAATAAGATTAACTAATTTAGTTTCGCGCTCACTTTCAAGAAATGAAAAATAGAATGTTTCGCTGTTTATCTTGAATGGGACATTATATTCAACATCTTTAAAATTCAAGCTATATTTGGTATTAACAAAATAATAGAACGCATTTACTGTCTTAGAATTCTCAAAAATGAAAGCATACCGTCTAGGAAGATTTCGTTTAAACTTTTTTGCTAATTTAACTTTATTCCCCTCTATTTTAGGGGCAATTTTTACAGGAAAGCAATTATAAAATAAAAAGAATAGGTTAATAATTAGTAGTTTTCTCATGGGCTGGTTTTTATAACTTTATCAAAAACTATACCAAATCAAGGTTAATATAGTGTCTTATAGTATTACTAAAAGGAACACTTTTAAGCTTTTCCTATTATCATTTTTTTATAGCTTATTATCTTTTTAAACTAGATATCAAAAGTATATTACTACTTAGTTAAATAAAAATATTGACTTATTAATCCATCAACCACTCTTAAATACAGCCTTAAAACTGGCTTTTCTAGACTTTTAAAACTTAATTAGGAATCTTTTTATTTATATTATTATCTTTATAATAGCGCTTACACAACAATATGCTATATAAAAACGATACGGTTCTATGGATAAAGAAATGATTTACTATGTTTTATTAGTAATAATAACCCTAATTGTTGCTCGTGTTTTATCGTTAATAATAAAAAAGCTCCTTAATAAATATATTAAAAAATATGCCTCACGAATAAAAACAGATCCGACACATTTTTCGTTTATTAAAAACTCTGTAGGCTTTTTAATCTACACACTTGCGATTATATTTATATTCTTTAAAATCCCTTTTCTAAAGGATTTTGGAAAGGGTCTTTTTGCTGGCGCAGGTATCTTTGCTGTTATCGTTGGATTTGCCTCTCAAAGTGCTTTTTCTAATATTATAAGTGGTCTTTTTATCTTAATTTTTAAACCTATAAAAATAAGCGACTCCATTGAATTTAAGGATGGTTTAAAAGGCGTAGTAGAAGAGATTACGCTAAGGCATATTCTAATTCGAGATTTTGAAAACAAGAGAATTGTAATTCCTAATAGCGTGATTAGTAATGAAACTATTATTAACAGCAACATTAAAGATTCAAAAATTAGAAAACATCTTATATTCTCTATTAGTTATGATTCTGATATTGATAAAGCGATGCATATAATACAAGATGAAGCTCAAAAGCATCCTTTATTAATAGACAATCGTACCAAAGAAGATCTTGATAAAAATATCCCATTAGTCATTGTGCGTGTTGTAGCGCTTGCTGATTTTTCTATTAATATTAAGGCCTATTTATGGGCTGCAAATTTATCAGATGGCTTTATTCTTAACAGTGATCTTTTAAGGTCTATAAAATTACGCTTTGACAAAGAAAATATTGAAATCCCATTCCCCTATAGAACGATTGTCTACAAGAATCCACCCCTTGAAAAATAACCCCAAACAAACCATAACATAGCCTACAAGACAAACAATTAAGATTGATGGCTAGATATATTAGTAAAAAACAGAAAGATATCGGAACATCGCCTTACGACATCTCATACAAAGGCAAACATAAATCAGAGAAAACCATTCTTAGAGTTGTAGATTTCGATGCTAAAAAGCTAGAAGAAGTAAGACTCTTTAACGTTAAAGATGTAGAAAATTTTATTAACAAAAAATCTGTAACATGGCTTAATATAGATGGTCTTAATGATATGGATGTAATTAACTCCATAGGCGAAATATTTGATTTAAATGCATTGATTTTAGCCGATATTTTAAACACTCAAAACCGTCCAATAGTTAAAGAGTACGATAATTGCCTCTACGCCTCTATTAAAATGCTGAAATACAATGAGAAGAAAAATATAATCTCTTCAGAAAATTTAAGTTTTATACTTACGCCATCTGTCGTTATTTCATTTCAAGAAGTTCTGGGTGATGTTTTTGAACCTTTAAGAGAACGAATACGCTCTCAAAACATTAAAAGAAGGAAAGTAAGAACTAGAAATACTGATTATTTATTATTCGCTTTATTAGACATTGTGATAGATCATTATTCATACACAATTAGTCTACTGGGCGAAAAAATAGAAAATTTAGAGGAAAACTTAATCAATAACCTTCAAGAAGAAACTATAGGAAAAATTAAATATTTTAAGCAAGAGTTAAATTTTATTAGAAAAAACATTAAACCTGGAAAAGAAATGGTTGTTAACTTGTCAAAAATAGACTCAGATTTTATTGGAGAAGAGTTAGAATTACATTACAAAGAATTAATAGATAACATTAGTAATGCGAGTGATGCTTCAGATAGTTATAGGGATATTCTATCTGATCAATTAAATATATACCATATGACCATTAGTGGGAAATTAAACGATACGATGAAGTTCCTTACGATCTTTTCTGTCATTTTTATTCCATTAACTTTTTTTGCAGGCATTTATGGAATGAATTTTGAACATATGCCCGAATTAAAATGGGAATATGGTTATTGGGCCGTTTGGGGAATAATGCTTATTATGACAGTATTGATGTTAATTTATTTTAAAATAAAAAAATGGTTTTAAAGCGCTTGTAAAAACAAAAAACCAAACCCAATACTTATTAAAGGCAAAGCTAAAACCCAATAAATATTATATACTGGTGTTTTCTTCTTATTGAACTTCGTGTTTAGAATTTTACGAGTTTTACCTCCATACTTAATCCAATTCTTAGCATAAATCGCCACAGAGATCATTACAAAGAGTATTTTGGCCTTTTCTGCGGATACAGACTCAAAGTGCATTTGACTAAAGAAAGCTGCAAAAAAACACCCTAAAAAAAACATTAAGGCTATTTGAAGCAGCGAAGTGTATAACAATGCTATTGTATTTGCCTTTTTTTTAAAACGTGGCTTGTAAAATAAGAATATGGTAAAGAATAATTTATCGAAAATGGTCATAGTTTAGAAATTATAAATAAAAAACCCTGCCAGAAGAAACTAATAGCAGGGTTTTCTGAATTATATTTAAGATTTTTTTACATTACTATAATTTTATAATCATCTAGTTCAAAGGTTCCAGATTCTTCATTATCATTATCACCACCTACATATTTAAACGCCACATAACCAGTTCCTGTGTAATCGCTTAAATTTATTGACCCAGAATCAACCCATAATTGATGACTTACTGAATCTCCTACTATAATTCCAGGCAAAGGTTCCCAAGTCGCATCTGCAATACTATCAGTTGTTCCATCCCAATCTGTAGAAATTAAAAGCTTTAACTCACTACCATCAGAAAAACTATTAGAGGTTCTAAATGTCAAAAACTGACTATCTTGTGCGTCTAAATCTATAGCAGGGGAGACCAACCAAGCGATATTACTACTACTACCAGAATTAAATGCTCCCATTGAAGCAATCTTAGTATTATTATCTGAATCTGTACTGTTTTTTACTCTCCAAGTGAAGCTTCCTTGTTCTGCAAAATTAGTCCAACCATTTCCTGTTACAGATTGATTCGCTGTCATTGACTCGAAATCTTCTTCAAATATATTGGTATAATTTTCGGGATTTAATAAAGTACATCTATCGTTAGTAAAATTAACATCAGCTGTAGAATTAAGAGCTAACACTAGAGCACTACCATCAAACGTTTTACTTACCACCGCTGCTATAGTACCATTTCCCGTAGGTAAAAGCTCCTCTTTAAATGTTGCGAAAGAGCTTGTTTCTAATTGGAACTCTGCGTAAGTAAATCCAACACATGCTTGCATTGTTCGTTTTGTATCAAAAGCTTCGATTGGATCAAAATATCGCTTCCCCTCTAAATTATCAATAAACTCAGCATTTTCTACACTTACTAACACTCCTACATGCGCATTCGTAATTTCAGGAAAAATCACAGATAGAGGAATAATATCTGCTGTATTAGCAGATCTAAGGAGGTTAATTTTTACTTGATTGTCATTTAAGCTTGTAACTGTAGTTCCAAATTGGTCAGTTTCAGTTCCTCCACCAATGGTGATCACGCCATTTCCAACTCTTTCCTCTCCTATATATAATCCTCTAAGATTAATATACACTTCTCTACCTTTATTAAATTGATTATATGAATCGACTTGGTTTAATATAACTTTTAGCCCACCTGTTGGATTTGAGGGGCTATCTTGAAGGTAAAATTCCTTGAAAAAATTCCCCGTTGCGTCTGAAGAACTCACATAACCTTTTACATAAATATTATTTGAAATCTCTTCAATAAATTGTCCTTCTTGATACATTGCTTTAACGTCTGCTACAGAAATTTCTACACTATTTTCTAATAAGCTTTCTAAAGCAACATTTTCTTCTGTACCCAAATTACTAGGAACTGAAAAATCATCATCTTCCACACAAGATGTTATAGCTAAAACCGCTACAAAACTTAGTATTAATTTTAAAAATTTATTTGCTTTCATAATAAAATGTTTGTTTTATTTAATTTTTCTTTTTCTTAAAATCTAAGATACATATTTACAAAATAGGTTGTACCACGACCATACCAATATTTAGGCCCAAAAACACGTTTCGGATTATTAACATCGTCCCTTAACTCTCTAAAATTAGCATTTCTACTCTGCTCAAAACCACCGGTTTTGTATTCTTTATCTAATAAATTACCAACACTTGCAAAGAATCCGATATACTTATCTCCAATTCTCCAAGACTTTCCTCCAACAAGATTTACCACCATATAATCGTCAAATTTTTCTTGCTTTAACAATGCTTTAGCTAATGATTCATCATAATCGTTAAATGGAAGTCCATCACTATCTTGATAAAAATTCTCTGTTCGCGTAATTGGACTAACATCTACATAAGCATTAGAGAAAAAATTAGCAGTTGCCCCGAACCACCAATAGTCTGGGTCTCTATATTCAAAACCTAAAGATCCTGCTCTTTGTGGCCCCCCAGCAATTTTATAATCTTTTAAATTTGCTTGCCCAAAATCTTTAAAGCCGTTTCTCCCCAATTCATCTAAAGCATTCGCATCTGGCGTAGTTGTAACGTATAAATTCGGGTTATTATCATAAGTATATTGACCGAAATTCCCAGCTGCTTTTAATTTAATAGTTGGTGTTACTTGCGCTTCAATTCCCAATTCTACTCCTAGGTGTTTTTTATCTACCCCTTGAGTAATTTCTTGTACGAAATTAGCGTTATCACCTCCTAATCCATCTGCAAAAAAGAAAGATACTTCATTAGCATCTTCAACTTTGGTGTAAAACCCTGTTAACTTAGCTTTTACTATTGGTGAACGAAAAATATAACTCGCATCTAATGTGCTTATTTTTTCTTCAGTAATTTCTGTATTTGTTCTATCTCCAACAATATCGTTATTTTCTCTAGAATTAGAAAAGGTATTTCTTAAGTTAGGCGCTTGTGTTATGTAACCAGCGTTTAGGTCTAACAAATGTTTTCCTGTTATTTTATAAGTAAAACCTCCTTTTGTTCCAAAACCTGTAAAGTCAAGTTTTCGTCCTTTCCCTAACGAATTATCTTCAAAAGCTTCATGTTGATACAAGCCTTCTCGTTGGTAATCGGTTTTAGTAACACTACCTGCTAAATAAAAATCTATTTTACTATATTTAAACTGTGCTTGAGCATAACCTGAGAGTTCATTAGCAAACAGTTCGTAATTATATCTAAACTTATCTCCAACACCTACTACTCTATCTGGATTTTGCAGATCAAATTGAAATCCATCAAATGAATCGACATTTAAATACCCGACATTACTCCCTAATAAATCTATAATCTCTGCAAAATTTTCAGATTTTAATTTTTTATAATTAACAGCTGCATTTATAACTATATTTTCATTTAATTCTGTATTAAATATGGTATTAAATGTTAATTGTTTATCATCATTTCTATCTTCATATAGTACATAAGCCCCAGGAGTACCACTTATATTATTAGTAAGATTAGCATCAAATATGCGATTCCAGTTTATTTGCCCATTGTTAATAAACTCTTGTTCTGCTTGATAAGCTCCTGCATAATCAGGGCCGTCGTTATCTGCTAAAAAATAACTTGGCAAATCTTGATAATAAGCAGGACTTGGATTAGCGCCTCCTGCGTAGTCTAAACGACTATTCCCTACCTTTCCAAATTGGTAAGCTATGTTGGTATTTAAACTTGTTTTAGAAGAAATGTCCCAATAATGATTCAACATTATGATAGGTTCTTCTACCTCTTTAATTCTAGAGTTTTTTTTCTCACCATTAAAGTGCCCCCAATATTCATTGTATTTTATCCCTTTAAGATCATAAACTTCTTGAGTATTAGCAGAAGCTTTTCCACGTCTGTTTGGCGCATATAAAGAGGTGAAATTAATACTGTGTTTGTCATTAATTTTCTTTTCTATAGAAGCAAAAAAGGAATTCGCATCGTAGAGTGTTCCTTCTTGGTAACCTTCATTTCCCCATCGTCTACCAGCCATAATAGTGTAAGCCCATCCATCTTCCATTAAACCAGAAGCATAACTCGCCATGATACGGTTAGTATAACTTCTATTAGATGAAGAGTATGTTACACGCCCTCCTTTTCTATAACTGGAAGCTCTAGTATTTATATTTGTTGTTCCTAATATTCCGCCAAAATTGTATGCAGAAGGCGCTAAACCAGATGTAAACTCTTGATTACGAACAACATCATTAAGTCCTCCCCAGTTACTCCACTGTGGTCGTCCTGTATCAAATTTATTCATCTCAATTCCATTAATTAAAACAGAACCATTATCTGAGTCTAATCCCTTTACTCTATAGAAAGAGGAACTAAACTCAAAAGCTGCAGTACGTTGATAAATATCTCTTGAAGAAGATAATAATCCTGAGATATTATCGGAACCACTGGTGTCATCGTTCAATTCGTCGTCAGACAAAGTAATTGTAAATAAATCGGACTGGCTACCACTATCTACTTCCAAAGTCATGTCTTGTATATCTACAGTTTTTCCTTCATTTACAACTATAGGATATCGTTTTGTAAGGAATCCATCCTTAGAGATTTTAAGTATTTGTTCTCCAAAAGGCACTGCTTCTTTAAAAACAAATTGTCCCATCCCATCGGTGGTTTCGGTTAGTTCTGTCTCTTCAACAGTAATTGTCACATCAGGAATTGGTTCGTCTGTTACCGCATCTTTCACACTACCTTTAACGACGGTATCTTGCGCATAGACTGCAATAGTTGAAAAAATTCCGAATAAAAAAATAAGTAATTTTTTTTTCATATTAGAAATACTTGTTAATGATTGTTTAGGCCCTAAATAATAATTATTTAGGGCTGCAAATGTACATTATTTATAAGAAATATTTACTTTTGGCGTAAGTTTTGTAAACTTGCAAAATAGCAATATAATATTTACTCCCTATGAAGAACTTAAAACACTGTATATCAATTATTTTAATCGCTACAGTTTTTAGTATTAATGCTCAAGAATCTAAAAAATTCAAGATTTTTACGGTTGCTTTTTATAACCTTGAAAACCTTTTCGATATTGTAAATGATCCAGAAAAGAACGATGAGGCGAGTCCTATGATGGAAATAAAAGCCAATCGTGAAGACATTTACAAAAAGAAAGTCCATAATATGGCGCGTGTTATAGCAGACATTGGAGCAACAGATACGAATAACACTCCTGCGCTTGTTGGAGTTGCTGAAGTTGAAAACATCACAGTTTTAGAGCATGTTGTAAACGATCCTTTATTGCTAAATAAAGATTATGGCATTATACACTTTAATTCTCCAGATAGAAGGGGTATTGATGTTGGATTGCTGTATCAAAAAAGCTTATTTCAGCCCATCTCTAAAAGTAGTCATACTCTAAACATTTTCAATGACCAATCGGGAAAACGCATTCATACCAGAGATCAGCTTTTGGTTACAGGAACCCTAGATGGAGAGAAAATACATGTTATTGTAAACCACTGGCCTTCTAGACGTGGTGGTGAGGCTAAAAGTAGAGCGAAACGTGTGGCTGCTGCCAAGTTAAATAAACGCATTATAGACTCTTTACAAGTGATAGACCCTTATGCAAAGATTATTACTATGGGGGATTTAAATGACAACCCAAATAATGCAAGTGTAAAAGAAGTATTAAAAGCTAAACGAAAGAAAAAAGAAGTTAAACTAAAAGGCATATACAACCCAATGATTTCTTTTTATAAAAAAGGATTGGGTTCTAACGCATATAGAGATAGCTGGAGTCTCTTTGATCAAATAATGGTAACCAAACCATTAATAGATAAGGGTTACGAGTCTCTAAAGCTCTACAAAGCTGGCATTTTTAATAAAAATTATTTAATTAACAAAAATGGACGGTACAAAGGGTATCCTAAGCGTAGCTTTTCAAATGGTAGTTTTACAGGTGGATATAGTGACCACTTCCCTGTTTACATTTATTTAATAAAAGAGGTTCAATAACAGTTTTAAGGATTTTAAATTAATCCTATAAAAAAGGCGATTCGAATATAGAATCGCTTTTTTTATATTGTTTTTATTTATTATAGCCAGTTACTCCAAGGAATTCTAGATAACATTAAAAGCAGTCCTATCGTGTAAAACATAGCTAAAGGTTTTAACTTCCCTGCAGAGGTTAATTTTTTCTTATGCTTAGAGTAACCTATAGTTATAAAAGCTACAGCCAACACCGCAACAAAGGGGTGTTCTACAGCCAATAATCTTGCTATTTTATCTAAACCACTCATCCCATTAGCTTTTATATTACTAAACCCATTTGGAGATACAAAATACAAGACTAAGCCCATTAATAATTGAATATGTGTTACAATTAAAGCAAATAAGGCAATTCTAAAATCTCTTGCTTCATATTCCTTCTTTCCTAAATATTTTATAAGTGCATTAAATGTGGCAACCACAACCATTAGTAGGACCAAATAAGCCCAATAGGAGTGCAGCATTTTTACTGTTGAGTACATAATTTTATTTGTTATGGGTTTTATATGCAACAAATGTAATAATTATTGCGCATAAAAAAACCGCTTAAAAAAAAAAGCGGTT
Organism: Lacinutrix sp. YIN62; assembly: GCF_057219185.1. Lineage (NCBI taxonomy): Bacteria > Pseudomonadati > Bacteroidota > Flavobacteriia > Flavobacteriales > Flavobacteriaceae > Lacinutrix > Lacinutrix sp. YIN62. Next base: position 43,951 of record NZ_JBXVVH010000016.1, on the reverse strand, counting down.
TTTCTATATTATTTTTTAGCTAATTACTATTCTTCGGTGTTTATAACCCAGTTTTCACCTTGTTTTTTTAATTTTTGTGCTCTATCTGAAGAATTACCATCATATATTTTGTAGGTCAATACATATTTTTGTCCTTCTTCTGCATTAGGATTTAAATTCTTTAACAAAATATCTAAAGCAGTTATTATCATATCAGGATTCCAATAACTTTCATTTCCTTCTATTGTATTAAAGCTTTTATATTCCCCTAAATTGTCTGCTGGGCTTTCAAAACCGGTCTCTGTGATTAATTCTCCAGAAATATAAATATAATCAGCATTTATTAACGCATATTTAATTGTATTGTCTGGCACCCAAATTCCGTCCTTAAGTCCGAATTTAATAGACGTTTCCATTGTATTCCATTTTTCACCATCAAATACGTAAGGAATTATTTTGTCTTCATCTACTGTTCCGTTATAAAATTTATACAACGCAGTGATTTCATCGTTAACTTGAGCGAAAGGATTTTGCAAACCAAGATAAATCCCTATGTTTAATTCTGCTTCTGCTTCATTATAAAACTTAGGAGATGATTGCCCCATTGCGATATAATCTGCATCTGTGAACTGTGTCGTTTTTCTCCATTCACTCAAAAGAATAAACTTATCTGTTCTTGTTTCTGTAGATCCGCTATACCATTCGTAAGTTAATTCTACCAAATCGCCATGTGTAGCTTCTGGATATTTAAATGCAAAAAATGCTTGAATATCACTTTCGCTACTAAAATTACCATAAGTAAAGCCTAATTCAGTGTAATCTTCACTTGTTACAGTATATGCTACATTACTTAAAATAGAAGCAGACAAATTAAATGTCGTCGCTACAGAAGAGCCTTCTCCCCAATAAGGGAATCTATTTTCGAGAACACTAGGGATTTGTGCTTTAGCATCATCTATATCACTAAAACCTTCATTTAATTCATAATAATCTGCCGGTTCATCACCTTGGTCTACTAAATTAGCATAATCTTCTGCAGTCAAGGTATAATCACCTACTCCTGCAACAGAATTATTTATCTCTGCATCAATCTCATTATTGATGTCTTCAATAGGGTCACATCCTGTAAAGATTAACCCTACTACTGCTGCTAAATAAACTATTTTTTTCATTTTTCTAATTCTTTAAAATTAAAATTTAAGTTTTGCTCCTACACTAAAGGTTCTACCAAAACCGTAATAAACTAAAGCTGTTCTTGACACAGATCCTTCTCCATCTTGAGCATCAGAAATATATTGTGTATTCAGCACGTTATTAATTCGACCTGTTAATATTGCATCAAAACTACCAAATTTAAACCCATGACTAAAAGCAGTATCAAATAATCCATAAGCAGGAACCTCCCAAGCATCTTCACGGAAATCAGGATTATCTCTATCACTAGGATCGAAATCTGCATATAAATCATCGTAATAATTATAGTCTATAGTTAATCTTGTTTCTGGAGCAAACTTATAATTTAATCCCAAACCTACTGTCGTTTGTGCTGCATCACCAACATGTAAATCCTTAATATAAAGATTCTTAACTTCAACCAGCTCATTTGCTTCATTAAATATTTGAACATCTTCAAGATCGTTTTCCCATCTCCAATCTCCTAAAGATCCCATACCAGTTATACTTAGGCTCTCTGTAGCTTTGTATACAAAATCCACTTCTATCCCTTGGTGAATCGCATTCACACCTAATATATTAGCGAACCCTGTCTCATTTGAGTTTTGCTGATCAAAACTTACTGTTTCGGTTCTATCATTCCAAGCCGTTCTGTACACATTTACATTGGCAGAGAATTTTTCACCTCTAAAACCATAACCCAATTCATAACTAATAATTTTCTGGTTTTCTGCATCTTCATTAATATGCTCATTATCAAAATTTTGAAATACAGCATCAAAATTGGCTGCTTTTTCAAAGTACCCCATATTAACAAACACATTATGATTATTACCAATTCGGTAATTTGCACCACCTTTAGCGCTATAACCTATAAAATTATAGGTATCGGTTTCTTGTAATGGATCGCTATCTAAATAATTAAAATAATCCACTCTTTTATATGACGTATTAGAACCAGCTACAGATATGAATGTATTAAAGTTATCTGTTACATCGTATTCTAATTGAGCAAATGCGCCTAACCAACCTACAAGACCTTCATTATAATAAGCAATTTTATCACCAACTTGCGCTTGGTTTAAAGGATTGTTCACATTGCTATCATCTGCAAAATATTGTCCGCCTAATAGATCTGTTACTTCTCTAAAGTGGATCCCTTTATAGTTTCTAAAATCTAAACCTCCTAAGAACACTAACTTATCAGACAAATTAGACTTTAAAGTAGATAACACCCCATACCAATTGTGATCATTACGAGATGCTCTTAAAGCTGCTGTAGATCCATTGGCTCCATTAGCAATATTTTCTTGTACAATTTTATCAAAATTTATTGGACCAAATTCACCAATTCTATATTCAGCATTATTAAAGTCAAACTTAGCAGTATCAGAACCTGCTGTTCCACTTCCTCCACCTGTTCCAAATGAAGCATAGGCTGCTGTTGATATAGATGTTTTATCATTAAGTGTCCAATAGTGATTTAAAGACAATTGAGGTTTATGGTAAAAGTTATCTTCTGTATTTGTTACCTGTCCGTTTTTATATCCCCAATCTGAGTTGTATTTTATACCATCTTCAGCTCTTCTATAAGTTTCAATCAAGTGACTATTTTGTCTTTGTCCGTGACTTTGTTTTGCTCCAAAAGCAGTAAATGATAATTTATGACTCTCATTAAACTCTTTAGATAGATTCACAAAATAAGAGACTGCGTTAAACTGTGTTCCTGCAACATAGCCTTCTCCATCTGTTTTTGCTCCAGATACTGTAGCAGCAAAACCGTTTTCCATTAATCCTGTAGAGTAAGTAAATCCAAATTTATTATACCCATCATTACCAAGAGTTGTATATACATTCCCTCCTGTTTCAATATCTGTTGTTTTTGACACAATGTTTATTGTTCCTCCTACAGATGGTACTGCTACTTTGGAAGCTCCAAGACCTCTCTGCACTTGCATAGAACTTGTTACATCTCCTAATCCAGCCCAGTTACTCCAAAATACGCGACCATTTTCCATATCATTAATAGGTACCCCATTAATTAAAACAGCAACATTCTCTGAGTTAAAACCACGTAAATTAATACGTCCATCTCCAAAACCACCTCCAGATTTAGTAGCATAAACCCCTGGTGTAGACTTCAATACTTCTGGAAATTCTTGAGTCCCTAATTTTAATTCTATATCTGCTGTTCTAATAGTAGATACTGCTACAGGAGTTTTTCTATCTACTGCTACAGAAGCTATAATCGCTACTTCTTGCAAACCAAACTCACTTGATTCTAGACCAACATTCCCAAGATTAGTATCTCCTGATATTGGAAGTTCTTTTGTTATATACCCTACATAAGAAACGGCCAACGTAGCGTCAGTATTTTTTGTTACTAAAGTAAAGTTTCCATCAAAATCAGTATATGTACCATTAGATGTACCTACCTCAATAACATTTACCCCAGGTAAAGGTTCATTAGTTTCTGGATCTGATACAGTTCCAGTCACTGTACTTTGAGCCATTGTAATCGCAGAGAACATAATCGCTACTGCAAAAAACAAAAATTTGAATGTGTTCTTCATTTTGTTTGATTAAAGTTGATTAATTTAAATTTTGTGCAAAAATACATATAAACTTACGTTAAGCATTAACATAACCTTAATATTTTTAAAAACACAAAAAAAAGATTTCAACCCTCTCAAAAACAAGTAGTTGCGGAAATCGTAAAAAAATAAAGCATTAACACTAATTACTTTAATTTCTTATAAAACTCTAAAAGATTTAACGTTGATTTGTTATTGATTTTATTAGAATTAACACTTATACCTAACAAAATAACATTTGACAACTGTTTTCCTAATTCTACACCAAATTGATCAAAACTAAAAATATTCCAAATAATACCTTGCACAAATACTTTATGCTCATACATCGCAATTAGTTTACCTAAGCCTTCTGGAGTTAGCTTTTCGATAAAAATAGAATTTGTTGGCTTATTTCCTTCAAACACCTTGTAGGGTAATAAGCTATGAACATCTGCTTCAAGAATATTTTTCTTTTTTAATTCATTTAGAACCTCAGCTTCTGTTTTCCCTTTTAAAAGCGCTTCTGTTTGAGCTATATAATTGGAAACCAATTTGTCTTGATGCTCTTGATTCCCGTATAAACTTTTTGCAAATCCAATAAAATCCGCAGGAATAAGTTTTGTTCCTTGATGTAGTAATTGAAAAAAAGCGTGTTGTGAATTCGTCCCTGGTTCTCCAAAAATTAAAGTTCCCGTTTGATAATTTACCTTCCTACCATTTCTATCGACACTTTTCCCATTACTTTCCATTGCTGCCTGCTGAAGATAAGTAGCAAACTGATCTAAATACTGAGAATAGGCAATAACAGCTTCACTTTCTGCTTTAAAAAAATTATTATACCAGATACTTAATAGCGCTAAAACCACAGGGATATTCTCCTCAAACTTTGAGGTTTTAAAATGGACATCCATTTTGTTTGCCCCATTTAACAACTTCTCAAAATTTGAAAAACCAACAGACAAACTAATCGTTAGACCTACCGCACTCCATAATGAAAACCGTCCCCCTACCCAATTCCACATAGGAAATGTATTCTCTTCATCTATACCAAAAGCGTTTACATTTTTAAGATTCGCAGAAACAGCAACAAAGTGTTTGCTAATATCTTCTCGCGATGCGTGTTTTAAAAACCATGTCTTTATAGTATTAGCATTCGCTAATGTTTCTTCTGTTGTAAATGTTTTAGAAACAACCACAAATAAGGTTGTTTCAGGATTCAAATCTTTAAGAACCTCACAGATATGATCCCCATCCACATTACTCAAAAAATGAGTTCTTAAATGGTTTTTATAAAATCGAAGCGCCTCTACAACCATAGTAGGCCCAAGATTAGACCCGCCAATACCTACGTTTACAATATCCGTAAAAGCCTTTCCTGTAAAGCCTTTTCTTTCGCCACTTACAATCTGATTCGTAAACTGTTCTATTCTAGCCTTTACCTTATATATTGATGGCATTACATTCTCTCCATCTACTAAGAAAGAATCCGTTTCTTTTGCTCTTAATGCGACATGTAAAACAGCACGATGTTCTGTTTTATTAATAGTCTCTGCAGAATAATAACTTGAGATAGCTTCTTTAAGATTAACCTCCTTTGCTAGATCTAACAGCAGCTTAAAGGTCTCTTTAGTAATTCTGTTTTTTGAAAAGTCTACATAAAAGTCCTCCCAGTTAATAGCAAAATCGTTTGCCCTGTTAGGGTCCTCAGCAAACAAATCCATCATCTTTTTATCTTTAACCAATTCAAAATGGTCCTGTAATGCTCTCCAGGATTTTGTTTGGGTAGGATTGATGCTTGGTAAAGCCATTAACTTGAATACGTAATTAATTGTTCTTCTTCTAATTCTATTTTTGAATCATTCTCCTCTTCTACTTCATCAGGAAACGTAATAGCTTCCAACTGCACTTTAATAGGCTTAATAAATTCTAAATACTTTATCTTTAAACTATCTGAAATAGGCTCTGCTTCTGGCAGTTTTTGTTTAAAAGGATCGACTTGTCTTCCATTTTTCCAAAACCGATAACAAACGTGAGGCCCTGAAGTATTCCCAGTCATTCCAACCCAACCAATAACATCGCCTTGCTTTACAAAATCTCCAACTTTAACATTTCGTTTACGCATATGAAGATATTGCGTTGTATAGGTTGCATTATGTCTTACCTTAACATAATTACCATTACCACCTCTTTTTGCAGATTCTACAACGGTTCCGTTTGCCGTAGACATGATTGGCGTTCCTACTTTTGCTGCAAAATCAGTTCCTTTATGCGCTCTAACACGGTTACCGTAAAGGGCTATTCGACGATTTAAATTATATCTTGAAGAGATGCGACTAAAACTAACTGGCGCCTTTAAAAAAGCACGTCGTAAATTCTTAGCATCTTCACTAAAATAATCTCGTATTCCAGATACAGAATCCGTTTCAAACTCAAAAGCATATAATGGTTCTTTATTGTGTTCAAAATAAGCGGCCTTAATATTATCTACACCAGCATAAATACTATCGTCTATATATTTTTCTGTATATATAACTTTAAATCTATCTCCTTTTTGAAGTCTTGTAAAATCGATAGTCCATGCGTAAATATCGGACATCTTAAGTGCAATATTAAAACTCTTCCCTTGTGCATCTAAGGCTTCAGAAATACTTGTTTTTATTACTCCAGACACTTCTTTTTCTACATATTTTATAGGCTTAGAACTTCTATAAGCATGGATAGAATCATGAAAATTAACAACAACATAATCTTCTTTATTGGGCTGATATATAAAGCATTTTGGCTTTTGTAAAGAATCGTTAGAACACAATAATGTATAGGGTTTTCCTACCTGTAATTTACGAATATCAAAGCTATCTTTTGTTTTTTCTGCTATTTTAAAAATTTTAGAATAGCCTATTTGATTGCGCTCTAGTATAGCCCCAAAGCTATCTCCTGATTTTATAGTATCACGCTTTACGACGTATTCATTAAGATTAAAACCAAATTCATAAACCGCTTTTGGTTCCTCTACAGAAACGACATCTAAAACCTCTTCAGACTTAACATCTTCTTTACAGCCATACACACTTAAAAGCACGGCAAGTAATATTATACATCTTTCCCCCAATTTTCTATTTCTTTTTTGCTCCATAAATCCGGAAAAAATATTCGCTTTTGATATTTTGGATGCATGTATTTAACCCATTCACTCCCTCCCGTTGCTTCAGCGGTTTTGCCACCGATATTCAAATAATGATTGGCCGTATTATAATGAGCCATTACCCAAGTAATATTTACCGTATAATCATAATGACGCATTGCTTTTACAAGATTTTCATTTTCCCTAACTTCTTGTGGTAATGCTTTAAAAATAGTCCACAAATTATGTGTGTTATAGAATTCAGCAAATCTAATAAATTCATCTTTGTATTTCTCTTCAAAGATTGTTAATAAATAGCTTTTGTTACCCGTTTTATAATCTTTTCCTGCTGCTTGCCAATACAAATGTTCAAAAGCGTGTTCAAAAGAGGTATTTCTATCTATTGTTGCTCTAAATCTATTGTCTATCAAATTAATTAATTCGGTTGAGGCAAACTCAATTTTTCTATATTGTGCGCTTTGGAAACCACTTGCTGGTGTAAGTGTATTTCTAAACTTATTATACTGCTCTACATCCATTCCGTCTTTCATAACGATAAAAGATGACGTTAATACATCAAAATAACGACTAATTCGCATTAGTTTAGTTTCAAAAAGAGTGGCTGTAATATTTTCCTCTTTCGCTACTTGATCAATTTCCCATAATATCATTTTAAACAACAACTCATTAACTTGATGGTACATTAGGAATACCATTTCATCTGGTAATGTTGTCCGCTGTGTTTGAAGGTTTAAAAGGGCATCTGTTTGAATATAATCCCAATATGTAATAGGTTTGGAATGCAATAAACCATCTAAATGCGTATTTATATTTTGATCTATCGCCTTGTATTTCTCAGTTAATTCACTTGTAATTTTAGAATCTAAATCCATTAGTTTTCGACTACTGTTTTAAAAGTATGCTTTAATCCTTTAAAAGCATCTAAATCTGCTCTTAAAGATCCTACAGCCAAATCTGCTTTAATACGTAAAGGTACTTTATTTTTATCATTAGAGACCCAAAGAGTCAAACTTTCTTCTTCTTTAAAAACGCGCCCTGCCATAACATAAGGCCTGAATTTAAGCGCTTCCACCTTTCCAATATTATTTCCCAACTTAATAACTTCTTTCCCTAGGTATTTTAGTTTGAAACCATAGTTCTCTTCATCAAAAAACATATCTAGAAAAACCTCATCGCCAGATTTAAGCTTGGAAACATCTAACTTATTCCGTAAATAATAAAAGGTTGATACCATATCTTGAACATTAGGTTTAGTACGTATTGTTCTTTGCCTATTATGTTTCTTATTAAAGACTAATGCTGACATGTTTTCTTGATCGAAATTTATCTCGATATCTTTTTTATGACCGCCTTCATTTATTTTCCGAATAAATTTATAAGGCAGATTAGACTCTACATCGAAATAACTTTCGTAACGATCTTTCACTTTAAAGAACCATTTTATAGCCCCTGTAGTCCACCCTTTACCTACAACATGAAAAACAGGCTTTCCATCCAATGTCGTTTCCTTTACAGAAAGTGTTGCATTTCCCGCTTTAAAAAAACCGCTATAACTCATTCTAAAGCGAAACCATTCGCCATCTTTAAACGAGCTTTCTTGAGCGGATACAATATTTATTACGAAAACGGCTAATATTGTAAGTAGTATTTTTCTCATATAAAATATAATAATTGATAATAGCTATTCTTTTTTATAATTGTTATTTGCTTAATATGGTTTACAATTATTATTCCAAAAGTATAAAACAAAAAAATGCCACCACTATTTGTGGTGGCATTTCTTTAATATTTTTTTTATTATAAGGTTCCCCTTTTTGCTTGTTCTCGTTCTATAGACTCAAAAAGCGCTTTAAAGTTACCCGCTCCAAAGCCTTTGGCCCCCATACGTTGAATGATCTCAAAAAACAGTGTTGGTCTATCTTCAACGGGTTTTGTGAAAATTTGAAGCAAGTAGCCTTCCTCATCTGCATCAACCAGTATTGATAACTTTTGCAGTTCATTAATATCTTCTTTCATCATTTCTTTATGGACACCTAATCGCCTAGGAATATCATCGTAATAAGCTTGTGGTGGTGGTGGCAAAAATTCTACTCCTCTCGCCTTTAGTTGTGCCACTGTAGTGATTATATCGTCTGTTGCTACAGCAATATGTTGTACTCCTGAGCCTTCATAGAAATCCAAATACTCTTCTATTTGTGATTTTTTTGCAGCTTTAGCAGGTTCGTTAATAGGAAACTTAATTCGCCCATTTCCATTACTCATAACCTTACTCATTAATGCGGAATATTCTGTATGAATCTGTTTATCATCAAAAGATAGAAAATTTACAAAGCCCATAACATCTTCATACCATTTCACCCAAGTATTCATTTCACCCCAACCTACATTTCCTACCATATGGTCAATAAACTTCAACCCTACTGGCTCTGGATTATAATCTGATTCCCAAGTTTTAAAACCAGGCATAAATACTCCTTTATAGTTCTTACGTTCTACAAACATATGTACTGTTTCACCGTATGTGTATATTCCAGCCCTTACGACTTCTCCAAATTCATCAACTTCAACAACAGGCTCCATAAATGATTTGGCTCCTCTTTTAGTTGTTTCTTCATAAGACTTCCTCGCATCTTCTACCCAAAGCGCAACAATCTTAACGCCATCTCCATGCTTTACTATATGCTCGTTTATTGGAGATTTACTATTTAATGGCGTTGTTAACACTAATTTAATTTTATCTTGTTTTAACACATAGCTAACAGACTCTTTAGACCCTGTTTCTAAGCCTTTGTATGCATATGATTGAAATCCAAATGCCGTTTTATAAAAGTGTGCCGCTTGCTTTGCATTACCCACATAAAACTCTACATAATCTGTCCCTAAAAGAGGCAAAAAGTCTTTCGCGTCCTTAAATATTTTTTCTAAACCGTAGTTTACTGATTCTACTTCTTTTTTACTCATAATTCTTGATTTTCTGAGTTTATTACTTTTATTTTCTTTACAATTAAGACTTATTCACATATTGAACACCCTCAATTGCTTTATTTTATTTTTGAATGATGCTTTAAAAAAGCTAAAAAATTATTGTGATAATATTATTAAAAGCATTCTAATTAATGTTTGAAATCAAATTAAACATTTAATTATGAAAACAACAGCCGTTTACTTTATAAAACACCTATCCTCTCTAATCTATATAATACTCTTAATAAACAGCGGCTTATTCTAACCACGATTTATAATAGCTTTCATCGGCAATCTTCATAGCTTCCTCTGTTACCATTAATGGCTTAAAGGTATCTACCATTACAGCCAACTCTTCTGTATCGGTCTTACCAATACTTCTTTCGGCTGCTCCAGGGTGTGGCCCATGTGGTATTCCTGCTGGATGTAAAGAAATGTGGCCTGCCTCGATATCATTTCTACTCATAAAATCTCCATCTACATAATACAGCACTTCATCACTATCAATATTACTATGATTATATGGTGCTGGAATACTTTCTGGATGGTAGTCATATAATCGTGGTACAAAACTACAAACCACAAAGGCATCGGATTCAAAGGTTTGATGCACTGGTGGGGGTTGATGAATACGTCCTGTTATAGGCTCAAAGTCATGAATTGAAAAGGCATAAGGGTAATTATAGCCATCGTAGCCAACAACATCAAAAGGATGAGAAGCATAAACCATTTCAAAAATATCATCCTGTTTCTTAACTTTCATTAAGAATTCTCCAGACTCATTATTTGTTTCCAATTCGTATGGCTGACGTAAATCACGCTCGCAAAAAGGAGCATGTTCTAATAATTGTCCGAACCAATTTCGGTAACGTTTAGGTGTATAAATAGGCTTACGAGATTCTACTATAAATAAACGATTCTCTTCTGTATCAAAGTCCATCTTGTAAATAACTCCTCTTGGGACCAAAAGATAATCCCCATATTTAAAATCCAAATTACCGAGATGCGTTCTTAATTTACCTGAGCCTTTATGTACAAAAATAAGCTCGTCTGCATCAGAGTTTTTATAAAAATACGTTTTAGTTGATTGTCTAGGTGCGGCTAAAACAATTGTACAATCGCTATTTGTAAGCACTGCCTTCCGGCTTTCTAAATAATCATCTTCTGGTTTTACTTTAAAGCCTTTTAAGCGATAAGACTGAATATGATTTTTCTTTGCAATTTTTGGAGCAACGCTGTATTGTTTCTTTATATCTTTTACTTGCGTTGGCCTTTGCTCATGGTATGAATTTGTAGACATACCATCGAATCCTATGGTTCCAAATAATTGCTCGTAATATAGAGAGTCGTCTGATTTTCTAAATTGAATATGTCTTTTATGTGGGATTTTCCCCAGTTTGTGATAAAATGGCATAATGATTTGTATTACTAATTAAACAATGGTTTTATTGTAATTGCATAAAAATCATTCTGGATTTCTTTTGATTAGAAATTTTAAAAAAGTTAATATGTCTTGCCAGTAGTAATTCATTGCTCCACAAATATCGGTATTTTTTTGGATTATATAAAATCTAAAAACAGTACATTCTTTTTTAAAACCAAAAGCCTATATTAAAAAGCCAATAGTTTTCCTTTGTTTCTGGAGACCATGTATATCGGGCTTCCAAAGGCCCAATAAAGGACTCGACCCCATAGCCCAATGAATACCCTGAATAATCTGGTAAAGAAAACCAATCGGAACCACGAAACAAATCATTTTCGATATTAGCAAAATTTGCAGACGCCATTATATGATTTTTTTTAACGACTTCAAAATCAAAATTTATTGTAGCCTTTATAAAGCTATTACCATTTATTGATAAATAATCGTAACCATAAAACGATTTAAAGTTATTAATGAAATTATTACCATAACCTCCCAAAATATAATCAAAAGATAAATTATCATCGCCATTAATTTTCACCCCTGCTTCCCCAAGTACATTCACATTAAACTTTGACGTAAAGCTATGAGCATAACCTAGGTCTGCACTTATTGTAGAAAACTCTTGAAAATTATCATTAAAGTCTGAAGAATACAAATAGACCTTAAAACCGCCATTAAAATACACTCCTTTTTTAGGATAGTATTTATTATCGTAAGAGTCGAATACCAAATTAGAAAACACACTAAAATAGTTACTATTCTCAAATAGAGTTTCATTTTGATTTTCGGGAGACAGAATAGTTTCTGTTTTCACCTTATAATATTTATGCTCTGCGCCTATCGCCAATGCAAAGTCATTTCTAAATTGCGTTTGCACAAATACTTGATTGGTAAGATCCATAAATTTAGTATCAACCTTATTTACTCCTACCGACAACAATTCTTCAGGTGTTTGTAACGCGGCAGCAGTTATACTTTTATCGAACTCATTATAATAAGATTTCAATCCTACACTCCAATAAAACCCCTTGTCGATATAATAGTGAAAATTATACCTCACGTTATCTCCTGCGATTAAATCTAATGATAAAACATCACTTTTAAACAAAAGTTGTTTTTTTGTAATATTCATTAGTAAAGCACTCTTATACAATCCATCATAATGCAAAGCAAACCGAAGACTTGTTGTTTTTTTAGTTTCTTTTAATTCGGTATACAAATCATAACCTTTAACACCATTATATTCTGAAGGCTTTAATTTATACACAAAACTATCAAAGTTATTGGTTTCTATTAAATTATTGATCCCACCTATAAAACGGTTATAACTTGTTTTTTGAAAACGCTTAAACCTTAATTTACCCAAAACATACGAAATAGTATAATTATTTAGTCCTTCTATATATATTTGATTTATCCGAAGGCTATCTGGCGTATGTGCAACATATTCTCTCTCAACACGTCTCCCTTGTCTTTTAACAAGTGCATTTAATTTATTACTTTTTAATCTTGCTGCTATTTCTCCTTTTTCAATAATTTGCTTTCCAGATTCGAAAGACATTACACTATACTTTGAAATATCTGGCTTAATATAGACCTCTGCTATTTTAGCTTTAAGCTCCATTTCTTTAATCGTCCTAAAATTACTAATTTGAAGTAGTATTTTTGGAGCTGAGGATAAATCACTTCTATCTAACAACCCATCTTGCACATCAACCCCTATTATAACATCCATCCCTTTTTCTTTAAGTTCTTCTATAGGATAATTATTAGTAACACCTCCATCCACCAACAATAAATCATCTATCAAAACTGGTTGAAAAAGAGAAGGCAAAGCACCACTAGCCATAATTGCTTGCGCCAAATTTCCTTTCTCTAAAACCACAGGATTCCCTGTCTCGACATCTGTTGCCACACAAAAGAAAGGAATAGGTAAATCTTTAAATTCATCTATATCATTAACATGCAATGTTAGTTTAGACAATAGATTGAACGTATTCTGCCCTCGTGACAAGGCAGATGGCAACTTCACTTTAAATTGATCAAAAGGAAGTGATATTGAATACCTTTCTGTACTTACACGATCATAAAGTGTTTTCGAAGCTCTTGGTGTGTAGTCATTAATTATATCGTCGAAATCTACACTCTTAAAAATTGAATCTATTTGCTTCCCTGAATACCCAGAAGCATAGAGAGACCCTATAATAGCCCCCATACTGGTTCCTGCCACATAATCAACACGAACCCCTAAACTATCGATAACCTTTAAAACCCCAATGTGCGCCAATCCTTTTGCACCACCACCACTTAGCACCAACCCTACTTTGGTTTCTTTTTTTGTTTTATTTTGAGCATTTAAAGTTGTGTTCAATAATAAAACTAGTAAAATAGCGATACTTACTGGTCTCATTTAATTACTCTCGTTTTTATGGTAATAATTATAAATTTTCTCTGCCTTAGACACTCCTACAACAGCTTCTAACTCATCCAGCTTAGCATTTACTATTCGCTTAACAGATTTAAACTCCTTTAGTAAAGCTACAATAGTTTTTTCACCAATCCCAGAAATAGACTCTAATTCTGTATTTAAAGCCGCTTTGCTACGTTTATTCCTATGGTGTTCTATTCCAAAACGATGCGCTTCATTTCTTAATTGTTGAATTATTTTTAACGTCTCGCTTTTTTTATCTAAATATAAAGGAATAGGATCATCTGGGTAAAATAATTCTTCCAAACGTTTCGCAATTCCGATGACTTGAATTTTTTGTCTTAAATTTAAAGCATCAATACTTTTCAAAGCAGAAGATAACTGCCCTTTTCCTCCATCAATAATAATTAATTGTGGCATCTCTCTCTCTTCATCTAATAACCGTTTATATCGCCTATACACTACTTCTTCCATCGAAGCAAAATCATCTGGCCCTACAACCGTTTTTATATTAAAATGCCGATAGTCTTTCTTACTTGGCTTTCCGTTTTTAAAAACCACACAAGCAGCTACAGGATTAGTCCCTTGAATATTTGAATTATCAAAGCATTCTATATGCCTTGGCTCTTCGTTTAAGCGTAAATCTTTCTGCATTTGAGCCATTATGCGTTTCACATGTCGATCGGGATCTGTTATCTTAACTTGTTTAAATCGCTCCATCCTATAATACTTCGCATTCCTAATGGATAAATCTAGAATATGTCTTTTATCCCCCAATTGCGGCAACGCCACTTTTACTCCTTCGCCAACATCTACTTTAAATGGCACGTAAATCTCTCTAGAATTAGAATTAAAACGGGTTCTTATTTCAATAATAGCTAGTTCTAACAGTTCTTTATCGGTTTCGTCTAATTTTTTTTTAACTTCAAGTGTGTGTGATCGTATTATTGCGCCATAAGAAATTTGAAGAAAATTTATATAACCATAACTTTCATCACTCACAATTGAAAACACATCTACATTACTAATTTTAGGGTTTATAATTGTAGACTTTGCCTGATAGCTTTCCAACACCTCAATTTTTTCCTTTATTTTCTGAGCATCTTCAAACAACATTTCCGCAGCAAAACTTTGCATTTGTTGCTTAAACTGATCTAAAGAATCTTTAAAGTTCCCTTTTAATATTTCCCTAATAGCCGTTATATTTTCTTGGTATTTCGTTTCTGTTTCTAAACCCTCACAAGCGCCTTTGCAATTCCCCAAATGATATTCTAAACAGACTTTATACTTCTCTTTTTCTATGTTTTCTTGCGACAAATGATAATTACAAGTACGCAATTTATAAAGTCCTTTTATAAGGTCTAACAGTGTTTTTACTGTTTTCATACTTGTATAAGGTCCAAAATACTCACTTCCATCTTTTATAACGCGGCGTGTTGGAAAAATCCTGGGGAATCGTTCTTTCTTAATACAAATCCAGGGGTATGTTTTATCATCTTTAAGTAAAACATTATATCTTGGCTTATGTTTTTTAATTAAATTATTTTCAAGTAATAAAGCATCGGTTTCTGTTTCAACAATAATGTGCTTTATACTCACTATTTTTCTAACCAAAACACGTGTTTTCCCATTATCATGTGTTTTAGTAAAATAGGAACTTACACGTTTTTTTAAATTCTTTGCCTTTCCTACATAAATAATAACACCTTCGGCATCAAAGTATTGATAAACACCAGGTGAATCGGGTAAGGTTTTTAATTGTATGTCCAAAGAAGGAATGCTCATTCGCTCAAAGGTAATTATTTAAACGATTTACGAGAAATACCGACTCTTTTTAAAACGTTAAATTTTCATCAACAACAAATTAGTTGTCCTCTAAATAAATATAATAAAATTATTTTTTAATAAAACGTGATTAACTTAACTTTAAACACCCTTAAATTAACTGGCATACATTTTAAATCGACACTTATTGTTCGCATTTAATCTAAAAACGGCCACATAAATAATAATATAAATGAACATCGTCATATCATCCAGAAACAGCCATTTATATTCTACAAAAAGGCTTCTTGAAGAAGGAAAAAAACGAGGGCATCGTGTTGAAGTAATAGACCCTTTAGAATGCGACATTATTATTGAAAACGAAAAACCGACTATTCTTTATAAAAATCGTGACTTAAATTACATTGATGCTATAATTCCTAGGATTGGATCTGCTATTACTTTTTATGGCTGCGCAGTTGTTAGGCAATTTGAAGTTATGAATGTTTTTACCACTGCGACCTCTGATGCTATATTAAGATCTAGAGATAAATCAAGAAGCTTGCAATTACTTAGCAAAGCTAAAATAGCAATACCTAAAACCGTTTTTACTAATGATTCTCAAAACACCAAAGCAATTATTGAATACGCAGGAGGCACACCAGTAGTAATTAAACCTATAGAAGGCACGCATGGCCAAGGGGTTGTTTTATCTGAAACTAAAAGAGCTGCCAGATCTGTTTTAGAAGCTTTTAATAACATGCAAGCACGAGTGATTATACAGGAGTTTATTAAAGAAGCTAATGGAGTAGATATTCGAGCACTTATTGTAGATGGACAAATTGTAGGCGCAATTAAACGCCAAGGTAAGGCAGGTGAGTTTCGCTCCAATCTTCATCTTGGAGGCACAGCAACAAGCACCTCTTTAAGTCATAGCGAATTAAAATTAGCGATTAAAGCAGCTAAAATACTAGAACTCCCTGTATGTGGTATAGACATCCTGCAATCTAAAAGAGGCCCTTTGCTTTCAGAAGCCAATTCAACTCCTGGACTAGAAGGCATAGAAAATGCAACAGGAAGTAATATTGCTAAACGTATTATTACCTTTATTGAAAAAAGTGTTAAACACAATACTTTTAAAAAAAAGTTTAATTATTTTGTAAAAATACCTTAATCTGGCCAACTATTAACTTACAATTATTTATAGCACGCAACACCCTATTTACATTAAACAAAATACGCTTTTAACATATTATACTTATGACTAAAACTGAATTACGAAAAAAATATAAATCCCTTCGTAGCGAATTAACTGAAGACACCATAGATGAATTAAGTATTGACATTGCCAACAAACTACTCTCCTTAAACATATGGAATTTAAGCTTCTATCACATATTCCTCTCCATTAACTCCCAAAAAGAGATTAATACAGATTACATTCTAAACATTCTTTCTGGTAAAGACAAAAATATTATAATTTCGAAAAGTAACTTCGAAACCTTAGAACTTACAAATTACCTACTAACAGATGCGACCACAATTAAACTAAATACATACAATATTCCAGAACCCATTGATGGTATAGAAATAAACAATAATAAAATTGACCTGGTATTTATTCCCCTTTTAGCATTTGATACCAATGGTAATCGTGTAGGCTATGGCAAAGGGTTTTATGATAAATTCCTTGCAAAATGCAGACCAGAAACTATTAAAATTGGATTATCATTTTTTGAAGCTGAATCCAAAATAGAGAACATATTTTCAGGAGACATTCCTCTTGATTATTGTGTAACGCCTCAAAAGATTTACTCTTTTTAAAAACCTATATAGAAACAAAAAGTAGAATTCTTAATCATTTAATTCTTCAACATTATCTTGATTTAAAACTTCACTTTTAGTAGAAGGAAATGCTTTCTTATTAAAAAAAATCAAGAGGCAAAACCCTATACTTATTGCTACATCTGCAACATTAAAAACGGGTTCAAAAAAATTAAATCGTTGCCCTCCATAAAAAGGCAACCATTCCGGCAAATCACCTTGCCAAATAGGTAAATATAACATGTCTACCACCTTACCGTGTAATATCCCATCATACCCTCCTTCTGGCGGAAGAAATGATGCCACCTGACCTACACTATCATTAAACAAAACACCAAAGAATACCGAATCTACAATATTCCCCATGGCTCCTGCAAATATAAAAACCAACGCCAATATTAATACTTTTGAACGCTGTCTTTTTACAGTATCGTATAACCAATAACCGATGCCTATTATAGCCAATATTCTAAATACAGTAAGTGCTACTTTTGCGGTACGATCTGACATAAAAGGCAAAATATCACTTAATTTTGTCCCCCAAGCCATGCCATTATTTTCTATAAAATAAATTTTAAACCAATTAAAAACAACCACATCTTCTCCTAGTTGAAAATGTGTTTTTACATAAATTTTACTCACTTGGTCTATTAATAAAAGTAAAATAACGAGAAGTGTAGCCTTTTTTAAATTCATCTTTAAAATTACCGATTATGTTCGAAACGATATTTAATTATAATTAACTCTGCTAAAATAGACTTATTTTTTAGTTTTAATAACACTTATATTTCCATTAACAGAGTTTAAAGATATGTTATTATCTCCTAATGCTAAGCTTTCCCTAGTAACGTTTCCCGTCTTAGTATAAGTCTGCACCTTTGAGAAATTAGTATGAAGCTCAATTGCTCCGTTTATAGTATTAACCAGCGCATTCCCATAAAATGCCTTCAAATAACAATTCCCTTGTAACAACTGAGCCGTTAACGATCTATAATTCCCTGAAATCGCTATCGAAGCCGTATCACTCTCCACATAAAGATTACGTTTTTCAGGAATCAATAATTCAACTTCTATAGAGATCACCTTATGAACGCTTAATTTCTCATTCTGTTTAACAAAAAAAGGATGAAAAGCGCTAAAAACAATTAAAGAGTCCTTTTTTTCTCTAGCAACCACAACTATATCCTCACTATATTCCCCTTCTATTCTTGCTTTCAAAATAATAGTATTCGTCGTAGTAGTCCCGACCTTTATCTTAAACATTTGATTTCCCTCAACAACAATAGTAGATATGTTTTGAGCGGCCATTCTTTTCTCTATATTCTTCTGAGAATATACTCGAAAGCAACAGAGTAATGTCGCGATATAAATAATATATTTCATAACAACAACCTATAATAGGTGAAAACAATTTTATGTTAAACACAAAGCGCTTCAATGAATCATTGAAGCGCTTTTTAGTTTATAATATCTTATAAAATAATTAGATATTCACTTTTTATAAGCGTTTTATTTTTGCATATTTTTAGCCTCAATACTCAATGTTGCATGCGGTACTAATTCTAAGCGTTTACGATTAATCAATTTCCCTGTAACACGACAAACACCATACGTTTTGTTTTCTATTCTAATTAATGCATTTTTAAGATCTCTAATAAACTTTTCTTGTCTAATTGCCAGCTGTGAATTAGACTCTTTACTCATTACAGCACTACCTTCATCAAAAGCTTTAAACGTTGGTGAAGTATCGTCTGTACCGTTGTTATGATCATTCATATAAGCACTTTTAATAAGTCCCAAGTCGTGTTTTGCTTTTTCAATTTTTTCTGAAATAAGTACTTTAAACGCTTCTAAGTGTTCATCTGAATACCTTACTGTCTTTTCTGCCGCCATAGTTTGTTAATGTTTTTGAATAAACAATTTCGTATTTATTGTATCGAAAGCAACATCTATACCATTGTCTATTTGGTCAATAATATCAAGGTTTTCTGTTAAAGTTTCTGCCTTGATGTACTCTAGGTTTCTTTGAACCGCTTGCACAATTTGACTGTCCTTTTGCAATTTAACATCTATTTTGTCTGTAACTTCAAACCCTGAATCTTTACGTAAGTTTTGAATACGGTTTACGAGCTCACGTGCAATCCCTTCTTCTCGTAAATTTTCAGAAATAGTAACATCCAATGCAACTGTTAAGGCACCTTCATTAGCAACAAGCCATCCCTCAATGTCTTGAGATGTAATTTCTACATCACCGAGTTCTAAATTAACATTTTTTCCGTTACACTCGACATCAAGCGTCCCTTTTTGTTCAATTATTTTAATATCGTTTGATGTAAGCTTCTGAATTTCAGCAGCAATACTTTTCATGTCTTTTCCAAAACGTGGCCCTAAAGCTTTAAAATTAGGCTTTATTTGCTTTACTAAAATATCTGAAGCATCTTCTAAAAGCTCCACTTCCTTTACATTTACCTCATGTTTTATTAAATCTGATACCGCCAAGATCTCTTCTCTCTGTTCCGCATTATCTACAGGAATCATAATCTTTTGTAACGGCTGCCTCACTTTTATTTTCTCTTTTGCTCTTAACGACAATACCAACGACGATATCACTTGAGCACTCTCCATTTTACGCTCTAAAGATTTATCTATAAAATGCTGATCGGCTTCTGGGAACTTCGCTAAGTGCACGCTTTCAAACTGTTCTGTTTGTGTAGTTTTGGTTAAATCTAAATACAATTTATCCATAAAAAAGGGCGCTATTGGAGCTCCAAGCTTTGCTATGGTAAGCATACAAGTATACAATGTTTGATAAGCCGATATTTTATCTTGTTGATAATCGCCTTTCCAGAAGCGTCTTCTACTTAAACGCACATACCAATTACTTAGGTAATCTTGCGTAAAGTTTGAAATGGCCCGCGCTGCTTTTGTTGGCTCATATTCGGCATAATAAGCATCTACCTTCTCTACCAATGTATGCAATTCTGACAAAATCCAACGATCTATCTCGGGTCTTTTTTCTAAAGTTATATTAGCTTCGGCATACGTAAATTTATCTAGATTAGCATACAACTGAAAGAATGAATATGTATTATAAAGTGTTCCGAAGAATTTACGTTTCACTTCTTCAATTCCTTCTAAATCAAACTTTAAATTATCCCATGGATTTGCATTAGCGATCATATACCAACGAGTTGCATCGGCACCATAAGTATCCAATGTCTCAAAAGGATCTGTTGCATTTCCTAAACGCTTAGACATTTTTTGGCCATTTTTATCTAACACCAACCCGTTAGACACAACGTTTTTATAAGCTACAGAGTCAAAAACCATAGTTCCTATTGCATGTAATGTATAAAACCAACCTCGGGTTTGATCTACACCCTCTGCGATAAAATCTGCCGGAAAAGACTTATTATCATCTATTAACGCCTTATTTTCGAATGGATAATGCCACTGCGCATAAGGCATAGAACCAGAATCAAACCACACATCTATTAAATCACTTTCGCGTTGCATAGGTTGCCCTGTAGGAGAGACCAATACTATTTGGTCTACTATATTTTTATGCAAGTCTAATTTTGCATAGTTTTCTTCGGCATAATTTCCGACTTCAAAATCTGCAAAAATAGCCTCTTTCATAACGCCTGCTTCAACCGCTTTTGCCATTTCTGCTTTTAACTCTTCAACAGAACCGATACAGATTTCCTCCTTACCGTCTTCTGTTTTCCATATTGGTAATGGCACACCCCAGTATCTAGAACGCGATAAATTCCAGTCGTTTGCATTTAATAACCAATTGCCAAAACGTCCATCCCCTGTACTTTTAGGTTTCCAATTAATGGTATCATTAAGTTTATGCATCCGTTCTTTAACATCGGTTACTTTTATGAACCAAGAATCTAATGGATAATACAATATGGGTTTATCTGTACGCCAACAGTTTGGATAACTATGCTTGTATTTCTCAACCTTAAAGGCTTTATTCTCTTCTTTTAACTTAATAGCTAGCTCTACATCTACCGAACGTTCTGGCGCCTCACCATCTGCATAATATTCATTCTTAACATATTTACCACCATACTCTTGCATTTCTGGTCTAAAACGGCCTTGCAAGTCTACTAGAGGTACTAAATTATCATTTTCATCTTTAACCAACATAGGAGGCACTTCTGGTTTCGCTTGTTTCGCAACCAAAGCATCATCGGCACCAAATGTAGGTGCTGTATGCACGATTCCTGTTCCGTCCTCGGTCGTTACAAAGTCACCAGAAATTACTCTAAACGCATTTTCTGAATTATCGTTTGGCAGTGCATATTGTAATAATTGCTCATATTTTATACCAACAAGATCTTTTCCTTTAAATTCTTTTACAATATGGAATGGAATTTTCTTATCGCCTTGATTATACTCTAGTAATGCAGATGCATCCTCAACTTCATTGTATTTCCCTGAAAACTGCTTTGCTACCAAAGGCTTTGCTAAAATAACTTTGATAGGCAAGAACGTATACTGGTTATAAGTTTCTACCAATACATAATCAATTTTTGCTCCAACCGTTAATGCTGTATTACTGGGTAGCGTCCATGGTGTTGTTGTCCATGCTAAAAAATAAATAGCACCTTCATTTTGCAAGCTCTTTGGCAAGGTACTTTCTACAGCTTTAAACTGCGCAACAACAGTAGTATCTGTTACGTCTTGATACGTCCCAGGTTGATTTAACTCACTAGCACTTAATCCAGTTCCTGCTTTTGGAGAATACGGCTGGATTGAATAGCCTTTATACAATAAATTCTTATTATAAATCTCTTTTAACAACCACCACACACTTTCCATGTATTTAGGCTCATAGGTTATATATGGATTTTCCATATCTACCCAATACCCCATTTTCTGAGTCAGATCATTCCAAATATCGGTATAACGCATTACCGATTTACGACAGGCTTCGTTATAATCTTCTACTGAAATGGTTTTCCCAATATCTTCTTTTGTTATCCCCAGCGCTTTCTCTACTCCAAGTTCTATAGGCAAACCATGGGTATCCCAGCCTGCTTTACGCTTTACCTGAAACCCTTTCATTGTTTTGTAACGTGGAAAAATATCTTTTATCGCACGTGCTAAAACGTGGTGTACACCAGGTAAGCCATTTGCAGATGGTGGCCCTTCAAAAAACACATAAGGTGCTGCACCTTCTCTAGTTGTTACACTCTTTTCAAAGATGTCATTACTTTTCCAATAGTCAAGTATTTCACTTGCAATACTAGGCAAGTTAAGTCCTTTATAATCAGGGAATCCCATACTCATTTTTTTTAATTTATTATAAGAAATGCGAAATTAAGGAATTTTAAGAAAAAAGACGGTGGAATTTAAGGGAAATGGCATGATTAATAGCCTTATAAAAATTATTTACACTAAAAAGAAAGTTTATTTATTGATTAAACAGAGATTTCTAATTGACACAGTCAATAAAACCGTTTAAAACAAAAAAAACAAAGCAAATAAGACCTCTCTTATTTGCTTTGTCTCTCTATCTAATAAAAATATTAATTTATATTCTATTTTTTTTAATCAAATAGACGCTATCCTCTTTATTTAATATCTAGGAAAATTCCTCCAGAAAAGGATGGGTTTGCATAAATCACACGACCGCTTAATGCACCTGAGAAATTTAAAGACACCCCTAGTTTTTCGGTTATATAATAAGCGCCTTCAACGCCTAAACCGGTATATTCTACATTATTGGCAAAGATACTTCCTTGACTGTTTTGCGCATTTAAATTTCCATTTTGTAAAGATTCTACAACATCAAGACGCCCTATTAACCAAAACTTCTCATTAAAGAGATTCATCCCTAATTCTAAACCGGTCTTAAACTCATCTGAAAAACCTTCTGTTCTATTATTATACCCTAAATACGTTTTAGCATAAAAAGGAATGCCTTTAAATTTAAATGGTGCACCGAGATCTAATCTAAGTTGCTGATTAAACTCTCCATCTCCTGTTTGAAAACTGCCATCTCTCCCTCCAGAATCATTTCCTAAAGGTAAACCAAAAGTTAGTGTACCAGATAATGCCAATTTACCAGTATCGAAAAAGCCGTACTTCACTCCTAGATCAACGTCTCCAAAAGAATTTAAATCTTCTCCAGTATTAATTAAGTCCCCCGTAGTTCCTGAACGCGTATCGTTTTGATACGTTCTAGCAAAAAAGGGAATATAAGCAACTGCATTCCATTTATCTGTAATACCGTATTCTCCATAAAAATTAACATTAAATTGTCCTCGTGTCGCATTGGGTTCTATAACCCCTTGGTCTGTATAATGTTGATCGGCTTCTAAATACCATGCCGACAATTTATAATATCCTTTATTCTTTTTCTTCGTCCATTGTCCTAATGCTACATTGGAGGTCAATAAAAGACACGCCATAACAACAATGGTATACATCTGTTTTTTCATAATAAATAAGCTTGTAATAATAATTAATTGTTTATTTGCCCTTCTCCCACTTTAACTCCAAAAGGCTCACACCAGTACAACAAATAGGAATAGTCGTTAATATTTACATCTGAGAACTCATAAGTATGCGCCCCATTAAAAACGCTTACTGGACCTGCATTATACGCTCCATTTATTGAGTTTGGATTATTACTAAGGTACAGATAAAGTCCTGGCAGGCTTGTTGTAGCATTATAGTCATTACCAAAAGATAATTTTACACTATCGTTCTCTAAAATTTCTTCAAAAACAAAATCTCCCGTTAATGCGTAACCGCTTGTTGACTGGATACTCCCTGTTCTTACAATAGGCAATGTTTCAATAACATCTACTGTTATTGCTAAACTATTTTCATCTACAACTAATGCATTGCCCCCTTCTAATACTCGCGCGCTAACAGTAACATTACCTTCTTCTAGACCTATAGCTAATCCGTTTTCGTCTATACTTAATAATGATTCATTAGAACTAGACCAGGTAATAGTCACCTCTTCCTGCGCTCCAATATTATTAAAAAAAGTTGCATTATATTGATGTGTCTCCCCAACAGCAATACTGGTTAAGGGGTTGTTTATACGTACTTCAAGCGGCACGGTATCATCAATAAAATCCTCACCGATACAAGATTGAAATAGAAATACTATTGAAAGCATTAAAAAGTAGGTAATTCGTCTCATAGTTTCTTAAAATTTTTAGACGATTAGTCACGTTAAAAAATAGAAACTTACAAAAACAGCATCCTTATTTAACAATACTAAAATATTTCCTTATTTTTTCTCACAAAACCATAGCTTTTTAAAAGTATAAAAACAAAAAAGGCAGCAATACAGAATCACTACCTTTAATTTATTCAATTCGCATAAAACGATTTAAGACTATTACATTAATCTAATTTTTCGGTCAATTTAGAAAACACTTTTTTAGCATCTTTACCTTCATACAAGATTCCATAGACCGCTTTTATAATGGGAATTTGACTTTTTTTCGCATTTTTTTGATTGATTAAAAAAGCACTCTTTGTTGCATAATATCCTTCGGCTACCATGTTCATTTCCATTTGTGCAGATTTAACCGTGTAGCCTTTGCCTATCATATTCCCAAACATTCTATTTCTTGAAAACACAGAGTATCCTGTAACCAACAAATCTCCTAAATAAGCTGAATTATTAATATTTCGCTTCATTTTATGCACTTTTTTTATAAAGCGCTTCATTTCACGAATGGCATTACTCATTAATACACTTTGAAAATTATCCCCGTAGCCTAAACCATGAGCAATACCTGCTGCAATAGCATAAATATTTTTTAACATTACCGCATATTCAGTCCCTATAATATCATCACTTATTTTGGTTTTAATATACCGGCTACTTAATACATTTGCTAAAGCCTGTGCTTTGGTAGCATCTGCACAGGATATAGTAAGGTAAGACAACCTTTCTAGCGCAACTTCTTCTGCATGACATGGTCCTGCAATAACACCTATATTTTTGAAAGGAATGTTATAATTATCATGAAAGTGTTCTCCTAAAAGCAGTCCTGTTTCTGGAATAATACCTTTTACAGCAGAAACAATCGTCTTACTCGTAATATCTACAGTCAGTTTTTTTAATTCGGAATGTATAAATGCTGAAGGCACAACAAAAATGAGAACATCGGCATAATTTGCCATTTCATTTATATCATTACTTAGTTTTAATTGCTCCAAATGAAACTCTACAGAACTCAAATAACTAGGATTATGCCTTTCTTTTAGTAAATGTTCTTTAGTATATACACTTCGCATATACCAACCTACCTCAGCTTGATTCTCACACAACATTTTTACAATTGCCGTTGCCCAACTTCCGGAACCAAAAACGGCATATTTTAACTCTTTATTCATAAATCATTTCTATAAATGGAATTTCAAAAATACATAAAATATTAGTCTTCCTCGAGTTGTTAAAACCCAATATGATATTAATTTTGGCACAGGTTTTGAAACACCCTTAACATCAATACTTAAAACTGAAGATTATGAGAATAACAAAACTACTTTCAGTATTTGCTCTAACAGCAACCCTACTTACCACTTCTTGCCACACAGAGGTTATTGTAGACGACCATATAATTGAAGCCCCAGGCATAAGCTTAGCACGGCTTTTAGATTCTTATGAATTATGGTATGTAGATATTAATAAAACCGTTGGCCCTGGAGAAACTTATTTTCTACAAATAGCCTTTACCATTTCTTTTAGAAACGGTCAATTGTACGCTAATAACAATTTAGTTGGTATTGGTAGTCAAGGAAATGGTTATGGTGTACCAATAGGAACCTTTGATGCTTACAACACTATTTTAGATGTTAACCATGTTATAGATGGTTATGAAAGTTTTGACGTATACCAAATAAACAGTAATACTATTGAACTTTACAATCCTTTTAATGATACTTCGTATTTTTTAAATGGCTACCAACGTTCAAACTTCGATTACGATTTTGTTTTCTACGATAATATTCATTATTTCTTACAAGAATATGAAGCTTGGGAAAAAACATACACCAGTATTTTTGGCACTTTTAATGAGTTTGATAGTGAAAATTACCTGCAATTTCTATCCAGTGGAAATGGCTCAACTTTTAGAAGTTCACAAGATCTCCTGGGCACAGACCCCAACAACTTAATTTGGGATTACACTGGCATTTACAATATAAATAATGTCCCTGGAAATATGTACCTAAAGACTTTAACATTAGATTATGATTTTTTCAACAATGATTTTTTTGAATTAAGCGTTATTAATGATGAAACAATAGAACTACTACACCCCTCATCTGGAACAGTGTACGAATTTAAAGGCAGAGGCTATATTCAATTTCTAAAAACAGGAACAACTTTGGATAAATCTAAATCTCCTACACAGAAGAAACGTAAACAACGTAGTCCTAGAAAAGAAAACCCGCGTGAAAACACACGTGAAAAAATAGAATAAAAACACATAAAATTAGTTTATTAAAGTTTTGGTTGGTTAGTTTAGAAACTGCTCAAAGAGAAATCTTTAAGCAGTTTCTTTTTACATAAAATTCATTTTACCATTCTGTAACACATCTATTACAAAAAACAAGACCTCTCAAAAAGCCAAACACACTAGTAGCTACTTATTTCAGATTAAGACGCTTAAAAACAAGTTTCATATTTATAAGAAACCATTGATTTAACTTAAATTTGCCTAATAAATCGCAATTTTAGAAAATGGTTTCCAAGAAAATTAGTAGCGCAAAAAACCCTTTAATCAAGCAAATTGTTCTCTTAAAAGAAAAATCTCGTGAACGCAAAAAAACAAACCGTTTTATTGTGGAAGGCGTACGTGAATTACAATTAGCGATAACGGGGCAATATTGTATTGAAAGTGTTTTTTATTTTCCTGAGTTATTTTCTGAAACGCAATTACAATCCTTAAAAACACAAGCCAATTACATTGAAATCACCAAAGAGGTGTATCAAAAAATAGCTTATAGAGAAACTACAGAAGGTATTATTGCCATAGTAAAAGGAAAAACCAATACAATTAATACCCTTACATTAAAAAACAAAACCCCATTAATATTAATAGCAGAAGCTCTGGAAAAACCAGGAAATATAGGCGCCCTATTACGTACTGCGGATGCTGCTAACGTAGATGCTGTAATTATAGCCAATCCAAAAACCGATTTATACAACCCCAATATTATCCGTTCTAGCGTAGGCTGTCTCTTTACCAATCAAATTGCTACGGGCACTACTATGGAAATTATACAGTTTCTAAAAAACAAAAACATTGGTATTTATACCGCTATCTTACAAGAGTCTGTAGCTTACCACACTCAAGATTTCACAAAACCGACAGCCATTGTCGTTGGCACAGAAGCCACTGGACTCAGTAATGAATGGAGAACGCACGCCACTAGAAACATTAGCATCCCCATGCAAGGTGCAATAGATTCAATGAATGTATCTGTTGCCGCAGGCATTCTTATTTTTGAAGCAAAAAGACAACGCAATTTTAAATAACAAATGACACCTCAAATACTATTTTACATATTAATAGCCATTCTAATCCTCAATTTTATTGCCGATAAGATTATTAATGCGCTGAATGCAAAACATTATAATGATCCTATTCCTAAAGAATTAAATGATGTTTATGACGAAACTGAATATAAAAAATCTCAAAAATATAAAAACACCAATTACAGGTTCAGCCTCTTAACATCAACCTTCTCTATAGTATTAACCGTATGTTTTTTCTTTTTTAAAGGTTTTGCATTTGCAGATGAAATCGCTAGAAATCTATCCTCTAACACAATACTCATTACGTTATTATTTTTTGGCATTATTATAATAGGTAGCGACATTATCTCCACACCCTTTTCTTACTACAAAACTTTTATTATCGAAGAGCGGTTTGGGTTTAACAAAACCACGAGAAAAACATTTTTTTTAGACAAAATTAAAGGCTGGTTAATGACTACTATTATTGGTGGCGGTATTCTTGCGCTCTTAACTTGGCTCTACCAATTTACAGGGGCTTATTTTTGGGTTTACGCATGGGGATTGATTACCCTTTTTATTACAATTACTAATATTTTTTATTCCCGACTCATCGTTCCTTTGTTTAATAAACAAACGCCTTTAGAAGCTGGCCCTTTACGCTCAGCAATTTCTAATTATGCTCAAACAGTTGGTTTTAGTCTTGATAAAATTTTTGTTATCGATGGCTCCAAACGTAGCACAAAAGCAAATGCCTATTTCTCTGGTTTTGGAAGCGAAAAACGCGTCACACTTTACGATACCCTAATCAACGATTTGGAAGACGAAGAAATTGTTGCCGTTTTAGCACATGAAATTGGGCATTACAAACGTAAGCACATCATTTTTAATTTACTAACCTCTATTTTATTAACAGGGCTCACACTATACCTTTTATCCCTTTTTATAAGTAATCCGCTACTTTCGGAAGCTTTGAGCGTTAAAAGGTCCAGCTTCCATATTGGCTTAATAGCTTTTGGTATTTTATATAGCCCACTATCGGAACTTACAGGGTTGATAATGCACTGGTTTTCGCGTAAGTTTGAATTTCAAGCAGACAACTATGCAAAAAATACCTATAAGGCCGCACCACTTATTAGTGCTTTAAAAAAGCTTTCTAAAAATAGTTTAAGCAACCTTACCCCACATAAAACTTATGTGTTTATGCATTATTCCCACCCAACCTTATTAAAACGAGTTTTAAATCTAAAAGGATAAGCTTAGCTCAACTCTGAACTATTATATTAATTCATTATTAAATAAAAATATCGCTAAAACTTACAATACAAATAAAAATCACTCGACCTTAAAATTAAAATACTGATTCCTAAAAGGCTCTCCCTTTAATGTAAAATGCCACCATTCTTTAGAGTAGTTCCTAAACCCATTATCTAGCATTATAGATTGTAATAAACGTCTGTTTTTTCTTTGTTCTGGGCTTAAATTATTATTTACCACCCAAGACGCTTTTCCAAAAAAATCGTAAGGCGACCCCATATCTAACGTTTTACCCGTTTTTAAACTCACAATAGTAACATCTAGAGTACTACCACTACTGTGCCTTGATTTTGACGCGATATAGCCCTTTTTAAACAATTCTTTTTTTTCTACCTCAGGATAGAACACCGCTTTCATAAGCGTATCATTATTTTGTTTTACCCAACGCATAAAATGATTCACCGATTGTTGTGGTCTATAGGCATCGTAAATTTTAATAGCCAAACCTTGTTCATTCAGCTTATTCTGAATTTTTTTTAATGCTAAAGCTGCGTCTTGTGTTAGTATTGCTTTATTTTCAACATACCCATCTATAACCGCTCCTATAAAGTTATTTTCTGAACAGTAACGTAATTCTACTTGTATATTAGGAATAACATCTTTAACATACACAAACCCTTTTGGAAGTTGCGCATAACACAAAGACGTAAACCATATTAGAAAAAAGGCTATTTTTAATCGCATAGTTCTATTTTTATAAGCTAATTTAGAAAAAATTATAATTTAGCTATGTTTCCGCCAGAAGAAATAAACCTTCAATTACCTGATTCTAACATTAGTTACCATCCGCAATTTTTTAGCGAAGCTGAAGCTACACATTATTTTAAAACCTTACTAAAGCACATTGTTTGGCAACAAGATGATATTACTATTTTTGGCAAAACATACGCACAACCGCGTCTTACAGCCTTATTTGGAAACAACAATAAACCCTATAGTTATTCTAACATCACTATGTTTCCAACGAAATTTAACGATTGCTTATTAGAGATCAAGCATAGGGTTGAAACTAAAACAAACCTTAGCTTTACCACTTGCTTAGCCAATCTCTACAGAGATGGGCAGGACAGTAATGGCTGGCATTCGGATAATGAAAAAGCACTTGGTAAAAATCCAACAATAGCTTCGGTTTCTTTTGGAGCATTGCGTTTCTTTAGCTTTAAACATAAAAGCAAGAAAACGCTAAAACAAAAACTACTTTTAGAAAACGGGAGTTTACTAATAATGAAAGACGAAACTCAAGAACATTGGTTACATCAAGTTGCAAAAACAAAAAAAGAAGTAGGGCCTAGAATAAATTTAACCTTTAGAATTTTACAATAATATATAAAACAACAAAGCTGAGGTCCCTCAACCTCAGCTTATAGTATTTGCAAAATGTGCATTGTTAGATTTAGTATTGCTATATCAACAAGATAGCGATGCAAATATTAATTAATTAATCCATTGAACTAAAAGTATGTGATTTTAGTACATAACAAACATACAACTATAAGCTAACACAACGGCTAAAACGTGTTAATATTCGATAAAATGCACTTAATTTTAACATAATTTAGATGTTTCGTTTAAATTATTCGTCAAACAGTATTCTTTTTAATCAAAATACAAATCAAATTATAGAACATAAATAAATGTAAATTTGTGTTTATCAAGTCTATTACCTATATTATATTTTTAAAATCACTTGCTAAAAACCCTTTAAAATGAGACAAAACGTTTTTTTTCTTTTCGCTCTAATGAGTTTATCCTTATTCGCTCAAAAAAACACAGTCACAAGTCATAATATTGCCATTAACAATTTAATAGATGGTACGCTATTAACACCAAATAACATTGTTAAACCTGTTTTAGTTATTATAATAGCTGGTTCTGGACCTACAGATAGAAACGGAAACCAGAACTTCCTAATGAATAACACCTTAAAAAAGCTTGCTTTGGGTTTAGCCAGTGAAGACATCGCTACATTTAGATATGACAAACGTATTGTAAAACAAATACGCATGGGAAGTGTAGACAAAAATATTGTATTCGATGATTTTGTAACGGATGCAACTTCTGTGATTGATTATTTTAAAAAAACAAAAAGCTACAGTAAAATATTCGTTGCTGGGCATAGCCAAGGCAGCCTTGTTGGTTTATTAGCAGCAAAAGACAACGCTGATGGTTTTATTTCTCTTGCAGGTGCTGGCCAATCTATAGATAAAGTCATTATTGAGCAAATATCTAAAACAGCACCTACACTTACTGAAGACACCAAAAAGACCTTAAGCATTTTAAAAGCAGGTAAAACAACTAACACTTACCCGCAAGCGTTAAGCTCTATATTTAATAAAGACATACAGCTTTTTATGATAAACTGGATGTCTTATGACCCTCAAGAGGAAATCAAGAAATTAGAGATGCCTATTCTTATTATAAATGGTACAAAAGACCTTCAGGTAACTAAAGCCGAAGCAACGCTTTTAGCAACAGCAGCACCTAAAGCAACATTCATAATTATACCAAAAATGAATCACGTTCTTGTTCCTATTGAAGGGGATACGTTAGAAAATGGTAAATCTTACAATGAGCCGCTACGCGAATTATCTCCCGAACTATTGGAAGCCATTATTACTTTTGTTAAGCAAGATTAGTTTTAATTGATTAATCTCTATTTATAAAAATTCATCTCATCCAAATAATCCCAAACATTTTCTGGAAGTAGCGGCTTAACATTTTTCCCTTCTTTTATTGCATTACGGATAAGCGTGGATGAGATTTCCATAATAGGCGCTTCGACTTTATGTATTTTTTTATGATTAGCAAAACGTACTTCGGTAACACCCTCTGAGCGTCTTGGGTACACATAAATATTGTGATACTCTAAAATAAGCTCATAGTTTTTCCACTTATGAAACCCTTTCAAATTATCTTCGCCCATAATTAGGGAAAATTGATTCTTAGGATATTTCTCTTTTAAATACGTTAAAGTATTTATAGTATAGTTAGGCTGAGATAAACTAAACTCAATATTACTAGGCTTTAATTTTTCATAATCCTTTGTTGCTAAATACACCATTTCTAAACGTTGAAAATTATCTAAAAGGGTACTCTTCTTTTTAAAAGGGTTATGTGGCGTAACGACAAACCATATTTGATCTAAATCACTATTTTCAACCATTTGATTAGCAATAACCAAATGCCCAATATGAATGGGATTGAAAGATCCAAAATAAAGCCCTACATTCATCCTACTTTGCGTTTAAGTAATTACCAAC
The DNA here is from genome assembly GCF_057219185.1 of Lacinutrix sp. YIN62. NCBI lineage: Bacteria > Pseudomonadati > Bacteroidota > Flavobacteriia > Flavobacteriales > Flavobacteriaceae > Lacinutrix > Lacinutrix sp. YIN62. The sequence continues at coordinate 11,588 of NZ_JBXVVH010000016.1, read as the reverse complement.
GACCTTCTCGGCTTCGCTTAAAGCCTTATCTAAGTTATCGTTTTCGATTATAATATCAAAAAGCGGTGCTGTTGCTAATTCGGCTGGAGCTTTAGCGACGCGCATACTAATTTTATCTTCACTTTCTTCACCTCTATCTTTAAGACGTCTTATTAACTCATTTAAATCTGGTGGTTTTACGAAGACGGCCAATGTTTGATCTGGAAATTTTCTTTTAATTCGCAATCCTCCAGAAACATCAATATCAAAAATAACATGCTTACCAAGCGCCCAAATACGCTCTACTTCGGATTTTAAAGTCCCGTAAAAATTATCTCTATAAACTTCTTCCCATTCTAAAAAATTTTCATCCTTTATATGTTGTTTAAAATCTTTTAGGGATAAAAAATAATAATCTTTAGCATGTACTTCCTTCCCTCGCTTTTCTCTTGATGTTGCAGAAATTGAAAACGCTAAGTTTAATGCTTCTTGTTTTAGCAAATGCCTTACTAGAGTTGTCTTACCAGAGCCTGAAGGCGCAGAGAATACAATTAACTTTCCTTTATTGCTATTATTTTTACTCACGAATAATTATTTTAATAAATGATGAAGCACAATAAATAGAGTGCAGATCATTTAGGTTTAAGGTATTCCTCTTTATTTTTTATTAATTACAGCACGTTTAAGAGCTGCTCTTTAATCTTTTCTAATTCATCCTTCATTTGCACCACCAATTGTTGCATTGGAGCATAGTTACTTTTTGAACCAATGGTGTTAATTTCGCGTCCCATCTCTTGACCTATAAATCCAAGTTTTTTTCCATTAGATTCTTTTGAGTTTAAAGCTTCTAAAAAATAATTCAAATGATTTTTTAAACGCACCTTCTCTTCAGTTATGTCAAACTTCTCGATATAGTATACCAACTCTTGCTCAAAACGATTCTCATCATATTTTTCACGAAGCTCCTCTACTCCTTTTCTTAATCGCTCACGCACGCCTTCTATACGTTCTGGATCCATAATAACAACTTGTTCTAGAAGGTTTTGTATATTTTTAATGCGGTTTTTAAAATCCGCTTCCAAAACCTTACCTTCATCAAGTCTATAGTCTTTTATATTTTTTATTGCGGAATGAATTTCTTCCTGTATTACTTTCCATTCTTCTTCATCTATTGCTTCACGCTCTGTATTTAACGCATCTGGAAAACGCACAGCCATTTTTAAAAGTTCGATGGCTTCACCATCGGTAACTTCTTTAAGCTGTTTTATATATTGTTTTACAACAGGCGTATTTATTTTGGTTGACGTGTCTTCGGCTGTGGTTTCTACATAAATAGAAAAATCGATCTTACCACGTTCTAACTCTTTTGCCATAACCTTTCTAATAGCCAATTCTTTCTCTCTATAGATGGAAGGCATTCGCGCATTCAAATCTAGGTTTTTGCTATTGAGAGATTTCAACTCTATTGTAATTTTTTTAGTTGGCAACTGCACTACAGATTTGCCATAACCTGTCATTGAATGTATCATAAATTATTTATAAAAGTTGTGCAAAGGTAATGAAAACAGAAACTTTACAAAAGACCAAGATTTATTGCCTTAATTTATTTTAAATTTGTAACTTAAAATAAAACTATGTACACAAAAGAATTCGAGATACGCTGGAGTGATATTGATGCTAATAGACACTTAGCAAATGCTGCTTATATTAATTTTATGAGCCACACACGAATGGCTTTTCTCGTTGAAAACGGATTCACCATGCAAGAAATGGTAAGTTTTGGTGTAAGTCCTGTTGTTTTTTATGAACACATACATTATTTTAAGGAAGCTTTTCACGGACAACCTATTACCGTAAGTTTAGAAGTTTCAGGCTTAAGTAAAGATGGTATGTTTTTTAGATTTGACCATAATTTTTACAATCATAAAGGTGAAAACTTAGCCTATTGTGAAATACTTGGCGCTTGGATAGACCTTAAAACCCGAAAACTAGCTGGTCTTCCGGAACCATTATTAGCATTAACCAAAACCTTTCCAAGGTCAGAAAACTATAAAATATTATCCAAAGAAGACACCAGACTTTATGACAGAAAACCAAAAAATCTAAGCCTCTAATTTTGGTTTTTTTGTCACTAAATACACTCCCATAAATATTAAAACAGAAGCAATTAATTTGACTCCCGTTAAACTATCGCTCCCCATAATAATAGCAAAAATCCCTGCAATAACTGGCTGCATATAGATAAAAATACTTACCGTAGATGCTTTTAAGTGCCGTAATGCCAAAGGGTTTAAAGTATAAGTTCCAAACGTAGCGCCTACCACAACAAAGGCTACTGAAAAATAAGCATAAGGTGTAAAGCGCCCCCAATCGGTTGCCATTAACTCTCCAAGCCCAAAAGGTATGACCATGACTAAACCGAAAAGAAAAAGCCATTTAATAAAAGTAAAAGGGTGGTATTTATTGGTTAATTTTTTAATAATAATAATATATATACTATAAGCCGTAACATTTATTAATATAAAAAGGTTCCCTAACGCAATGTTATCTCCAGGCAATGATGATTTCCCATAAACAGTTAATACTATAGCTCCCACGAATGCCAGTAACACACCAATAATTTTTAGTGATGTTATTTTTTCTTTCAAAAAAAAGGAAGACATAATCAATACTAAAATAGGTGTAATTGTTACAATTACCGATGCATGAATGGGTGTTGTATAGCGCAAGCCTTTTATAAACAAAAGCATGTTTATGGCCACTCCAAAAAGGGCTCCAAAAAAGAATGTAAGATAATCTTTTTTGTCTATTTTTTCTTTTGGCCCAATAAAACTAAACACCCAAAATAATGCGGTTGCTCCGGCAACTCTGACCAGCACAAAGGCTAATGGTTTTAAAAAGCCTCCCGTTAACACGTCCTTCGCGAAAGTAAAATTTAACCCATAAAGTAATTGCACTGCAAAAGCAGCAATTAAAGCCCAAATTCTAATATTTATTTGTTTCATATCTCTATGAGTTTCCAGAATAGAAACCCCATTTATCTTTATTACAAGAACGTTCTTTAGCTTTTTAAATTTTCTAAAGCCTGTTTTGCTGCTGCTACATTTTTTTTAGAATTCCCTACATATATAGCGCCATTAATAATCATTACAGGGCGACTTAAAAAAGTATAATGCTCTAAGATATAACGTTTATAATCTAATGCCTGCAGTTCTTTATCCTTCAACCCCATAGATTTATAGAGGGTAGCGCGTTTGCTAAATAAAGCTTCATAACTTCCTGCCATATTTTTCATCTCTTCTAATTGCGCAGCTGTTATCGCTTCTTTTTTTATGTCTTGTAAAATAAAACTTGAAGGCACATCCAATTCTTTTAGAATACGAATACAAGTACTACAACTTTTTAAATAATATATCTTATTCATCGCATTATTGCTTTTAAACGTTGCAAAGTAAATTCATTTTAAGCGAAACCACTAACTTAAATTCTTTATTTTTTAGAGTTCATTTTCTGTTATTTAGCTGATAATTTTACTGTATGTACCAAACAACACAAGACACTGTTGCAAGTCAAACAAATAACTTACAAAAGCATCTTGATAAATACATTTACATTTGTGCTATCCTTATAATTACTCTATAACAGCTTGCTTTGTGATGCGCCCTTTATTTGTTGTTAATTGAATATAATATATTCCTTTAGGTAAAGCACTAACATCTATACTAGCATTATCTTTAGGACTTTGCATTGTTTGACCTAAAGCATTATAAATAAATACATTTTCTAACTCTATATTTTCACTTAATTCAATATGGATTGCTTTTGATGCTGGATTAGGATAAACGACTACATCTTCCTTTAAAGCATCATTGGTAGCAGTAAAAGTAGAAAGCGTTATTTCTGACAGGTCAAAAACACGTACTTGTCCGGAACTATTACCATGAGCATCATCTGCACCTATTGCAACAATATTACCATTACTAGATAAACTAACACTTACCCCGAATTGAGTACCAACAGTCTGCCCTACTATATTCTCCCCTATTTGCATCCATTCATTTTCTACATTCTCAAAAACCTTTATATAGCCTAAATCTTCAGTACCAAAACCATTATTTTCAACAGCTCCTACTGCCATAATAGCACCATCATCAGATAAACTAACACTCCATCCTAACCTATCCACAGGCCCTTCTCCTATAATATCCTCTCCTATTTGTACCCACTCATTATCTATAATCTTAAAAGCTTGCACAAGTCCTGGCTCTGCAGTTGTAGTCCCTGGTGAACCTACTGCTATAACTTCACCGCTACCAGATAAGCTAAGGCCAAGTCCAAAACCACCTCCATTAGTCTCTTCATTAATATCACTACCGACTTGCACCCATTCATCATCTATATTATCAAAAACACGTACGACGTAATCATTAAGCGTTCCGCTAGCAGCTAATCTAGTTCCATCGTCAGACAGACGCACTAACCTTCCAAAAAAATCTCCAGGCTGCCCATTAATATCATCTCCAACTTGCACCCATCCGCCGTCAATATTTCTCAAAACTCTCACATAACCTGAATTAGGAAACCCTTGAAATGGGGAACCAAATGCAACAACACTACCATCATTAGATAAGCTAACACTAAATAAATGTAAACCGACATTAATATCATCTCCTACTTGCATCCATTCTCCGCCAATATTTTCAAAAATCAGCACGCGAGCTCTACTATTTCTAAGCCCCCAAACACTTATTGCAACAACAGTCCCATCACCCGATAAGCCAACCTCTAATCCTAGATTATCTCTAAAGTTTCCATCAATAGCATTCCCTATTTGCATCCATTCTCCGTCTATATTTTCATAAACCTGTACACTTCCTGAATCAAGACCATTACCATCATTGTAAGGTGCGCTCACTGCCATAATATTTCCATTACTAGACAGGCTAACACTTTGCCCAAATCGATCGCCATTAGCTTCTCCATTAATATTTTGTCCGATTTGAATTTGCCCAAATAAAAAAAGAGGGAATATTGTAAAAAGTAATATTTTTTTCATTTTTATAGTATATTTTAATTATTAGGTATTTAGTTTAAGTTCATTTATGCTTCATGTATAATAGTCTCTATTTTATGTTTTGGACGCTCAAAAAAAATAAAGCTTTCATAATAATAGTCCTTTAATTAAGTCTATTTAGGTTCCAAATTAACTTTGATCGTTAATTAATTTTGATCGCTTTTTAATTTTAACAAAAACCAAAAGAAACTTAACATTTTTAATGTGACCTAGTAAGCATAACTCATAGTTACATTAACATATTATTAACTAATCTCATGTTTTTTAAAGACGCTTAACCCACTATAAAAACTTAAAATCGACTATTTTTACTCAAAAAAATAACATTATGAATTTTGCTTTTGATCTGACTATAAAAAACAGACTGCTTTTTAAAGCTCTTTTAGAGAATCTTACATTAAAAGAGTTAAACACCGTCCCTAAAGGATTTAAAAACAATATTTTCTGGAATGCTGCACATATTGTTGTTACCCAACAATTATTAGTTTATAAATTATCCGGAATTCCTATGTTGGTATCGGAAGACTTAGTAGAGCAATATAAAAAAGGCACAAAAAGTGAACATAAAGCCACCCAAAAGGAAGTTGATGAAATAAAAAAACTACTGTTTTCTACTATAGAAAAAACAAAAGAAGATTATACAGCCAATATATTTAAAAACTATACAGAATATACTGTCTCAACAAAAAGCACATTAACCAATGTAGACGAAGCTATTGCTTTCAATAATTTCCATGAAGGCATTCACCTAGGGTATGTTTTAGCTTTAAAAAAATCCATTTAAACTTTTAAATACTTATTCGCCACTTCGTAAGGAATCGTAAATTCTACTGGTTCCTCGGAGGGGATGTAAGTATCGTAGAAAATGATAACGCCATCATCGCTAAATCCTAATGTTTTTGGAAGCTGAAAACCTTTCCCTTTAAAATCCACATTAGGGTTTTCATAATTAAACAGCTCTTTATTATAATACCGCTCAACTAGGGTTTTAAAAGCAGCCTCATCACGAACTAAATCACTAACAAATAACTCTTTCCCCGTCGTAACATCGAAATTAAAAAACCTCATAACAATACTACTATGCGCACCGCCAGTGTTAATACTTGAACTCATAGCAATACTAACGACAAGTTCATTTTTATAAAGCACTTCCCCTTCAACAACAGCTTCCCAAGAAGGTAAATCTGTTAATAGCAGCTCTTCCATTTGTGTTTTAAATGCTTTATAAGAATCATTAAAATCAGAAATACTCTCTTTTATCGTTTCTTTTCTATCCTTGGAGGCGTCTATATTTAGGGCAGAGTTTGTAAATGCGAGCAATGCTTTATTTATCTGTTTAGACGGCTCCCCTTCACCTTCTGCCTTAGGGATATTTATTTCTACTACTGTTTCACCTTCAGCTAAAATAGAGCTTTCAGAAAATTTAAGTACAGCTTCTTTTTTACAAGAATAAAGCGTTATTAAACAAAATAGCACGCTTGCTAGTTTTATTCTTTTGAATAGGGAATTGTTAAACATGAATTAAAGGCATTGTTTACATTTGAATACAACGAATTAAAAACTATTTTTGTTGTAATCAAAACTTTTAGAACGAAAACAGAATTATTAATCTGTCTTCTACAAAAATACAAACAAATAGATGAAATTTAATACAAAAACAATACACGGTAAACAAAAGCATGACCCTGCCTACGGTGCGGTAATGCCTCCTATATATCAAACGTCTACCTATGCGCAATCTACACCAGGCGGCCATAAAGGATTTGAATATTCTCGAACACACAACCCTACGCGTGAGGCTTTAGAAAATGCCTTTGCTAGCATTGAGAATGGAGCGTTTGGATTAGCCTTTGGTTCTGGTTTAGCAGCCATAGATGCCGTAATGAAATTATTAAAACCTGGAGATGAAGTAATTTCTACCAACGATCTGTATGGTGGCTCTTACCGATTATTCACCAAAATTTTCCAAGGTTTTGGTATCAAATTTAACTTTATTGGAATGCAGAATGCCTCCAATATCGAATCGTATATAAACAAGAATACGAAATTAATTTGGGTTGAAACTCCAACCAATCCAATGATGAATATTATAGACATAAAAGCAACAGCTAGCATTGCTAAAAAACACGCTATTTTATTGGCTGTTGATAACACTTTTGCGACACCTTACCTACAACAACCGCTAGATTTAGGCGCAGATATTGTTATGCACTCTGCTACTAAATATATAGGAGGGCATAGTGATTTAGTAATGGGTGCTTTAATTGTTAAAGACAAAGACTTAGCAGACAGATTATACTTTATCCAAAATGCTAGTGGTGCTGTTTGTGGACCACAAGATTCATTTTTAGCATTAAGAGGAATTAAAACACTGCATGTAAGAATGCAACGCCATTGTGAAAATGGAAAAGCTGTTGCCGAGTATTTGGCTGCACACCCAAAGGTTGAAAAAGTCTATTGGCCAGGCTTTGAAAACCACCCTAATCATGAAATTGCTAAATCACAAATGAAAGATTATGGGGGTATGATTTCCTTTACTACTAAAGGGAACAATTATAACGAAGCCATAAAAACGGTTGAAAACTTAAAGTTATTCACATTAGCGGAGTCTTTAGGTGGTGTTGAATCTCTTTCTGGTCATCCTGCGAGTATGACGCATGCAAGCATTCCTAAAGAAGAACGCGAAAAAACAGGAGTTGTAGACTCTTTAATTAGATTAAGCGTTGGTATTGAAGATATCGAAGATTTAATTAATGACTTAAAGCAAGCTTTAGGTTAGAAACACATCAACATACTACAGTCTTGTTTTTTTCAAGCTGTAGTATGTTTGTATTACAAAAGTCCCTTAAACATCTAAACTATGAGTCGGCAATTCATCTTATTTACCGTATTTACTTCTTTTATTATATTTCAATCTGGAGCTCAATCTAAAGAAACACCTAAAAAAGCGACTACTCCCACGCAACAAGTAGCAAAAAATTATTCATTTCATCCCGATTCGCTTTTACACCATGTTAAAACCTTATCGTCTGATGCTTTTGAAGGAAGAAGAACAGGAACAGAAGGTGCAAAAAAAGCAAAAAACTATATTATTAAACAGTTTAAGTCTTTAAATGTAGCTCCCTATTTAGGAACTTATGAGCAAGATTTCAAGTTTAAAAATCGAGGACATATTTATCATGGTTCTAACGTATTAGGATTCATAAAAGGCAGTCAACCCAAAGACGGCTACATTATAATAACGGCGCATTATGATCATGAAGGGATTAAAAAAGGTAAAATATATAATGGTGCCGATGATGATGCTTCTGGTATAAGCGCTTTATTTGCTTTTGCCGATTTTTTCACTAAAAACCCTCCAAAGCACAATATAATATTAGCCGCTTTAGATGCTGAAGAATTAGGACTAAAAGGAGCCTATCATTTTGTTGAGAGTAATATTGTTCCTCATAAAGACATGGTATTAAATATTAATATGGATATGATTAGCCGTAGTGATAAAAAAGATCTTTATGTTGTTGGCACGCGATACACAGAACGATTTACGCCTATAATAAACAGCTTTATGAATTTAGAGTCTGTACACTTAAAAATAGGTCATGATGGGACAGACGGTAAAGACAACTGGACATTCTCTAGTGATCATGCTGCGTTTCATAAAGCCAAAATCCCATTTTTGTATTTCGGGGTTCCGGACCATAAAGATTATCATAAACCTACAGATGATTTTGAAAATATCCACCCTCAGTTTTATAAAGATGTTGTGCAAACTATTATCGCTATTTTTAAAAAATTAGATGCAATGCCACTATAATGACGGAACCAAAACACTATTATCAACAACAATTAGACCTGTATAAAGTAACAGTTACAAGCTTAAAAAAACGTCTCATTACGCTTAGTCTTTTAAGGTTATCTGTGTTTTTAATAACAGGAATCGCGATCTACTTTACCACTAATCTATGGCAAATAGCTATACTTATTGGCGTATTTGGCTTAGGGCTTTTTCTCTTTTTGCTTTCAAAATACACAAATTTAAAGACTAAAAAAGATTTAAATGAAGCCTTAGTTTCCATTAATGCTGAGGAACTCAAAATTGCCGCTGGAGATTTCCACGACAGAAAGGATGGCGCTTCATTTCAAGATCCTAATCATTTTTATAGTTTGGACATTGATTTATTTGGAAGGGGTTCTTTTTTTCAATTTATGAATAGATCGGTTACCAAAGAAGGTATTAAAACATTAGCCAATACACTTACAGCAAACGATACAAATGCCATAGTTGCTCGCCAAGAAGCCATTACTAATCTGTCGTCTAAACCGAAATGGAGGCAACATTTTTCGGCAACCGCATCTTTAATATCTACAGAAACACCCATAGCGCATATTACAGCATGGTTAACATCATACAAATCACACTTACCAGCTATTTTTAACTGGCTGCCTTTGGCCTTTAGTATTGCCTCTCTATTAATATTCACGTTAATGCTAACCAATATTATTAGCCCACTCGTTTTAGTATATTGGTTACTTATAGGCCTAGGTATTACTGGGCGTTATATTAAAAGAACCAACGCTTTAGCTTCTAAAACTAGTAAAATTAAAGATACCTTTCGTCAATATTCTCAATTACTAAATCTTATAGAAAACGAAACCTTTACATCGGCTTTACTCATAGAAAAACAAAAGCAGATCCAATCTAAAAACAAACACGCTTCGGTTATATTTAAAGAGTTTTCTAAATATATTGACGCTTTAGACAATAGAAACAATATCATCTCTGCTATTTTAGGTAATGGGTTCTTTCTTTGGGATACCAAACAAACCTATAAAATAGAACAATGGATTGCCTCATACAGCAGTACTGTTACGCATTGGTTTGAAGTTATTTCTTTTTTCGATGCTTATAATTCCTTAGGAAATTATACTTTTAACCATCCTGAATTTACAATTCCTCAAATTAGCACAGAAAAAACGGCCATAAAAGCTAATGCTTTAGGGCATCCATTACTAAAAACTAACAAACGTGTGGATAGTGATCTTCAAATCAATACTAAAGATTTTTTTATAGTAACTGGGGCTAATATGGCTGGAAAAAGCACTTTTCTTCGCACAGTCTCTTTACATATTGTTATGGCAAATGTTGGCTTGCCTATTTGTGCTAAAAAAAGCACATACTCACCCGTAAAGCTTATTACAAGTATGCGTACCAATGATTCTCTTACAGATGAGAGTTCGTATTTCTTTTCTGAATTAACCCGTTTAAAATTTATTGTAGACACCATACAAGAAGAACCTTATTTTATTATTCTAGACGAAATATTAAAAGGCACCAACAGTACAGATAAAGCAATAGGCTCTCGTAAGTTTGTTGAAAAGCTAGTAGCTTCGAATGCTACAGGAATTATTGCGACACATGATTTGAGTCTTTGTGAAATTGAAGGCCATTTAAAGCAAGTAAAAAACTACTATTTTGATGCAAAAATTATAAACGATGAATTGCATTTTGACTACACCTTAAAACACGGTATTTGTCAAAATATGAATGCAAGCTTCCTACTACAAAAAATGGATATTATTTAACATTTCTATTACTATATACAAGTTTAAACAAAAAAAGAAACCTTATTCTCTAAAGTTTCTTTTTTGATTTACAAGTATCATTGTCCTTACATTTTGATTTGATTTTTGAACGAACTCAAATCTATAACAACATAGAAACTAAAGCCAGTAAGATTAATAACTATGCGAATGAGACCTATCTTTCCATACAAGATGCCAAATCTTCATTTTATAAAATATTCTTTAAAAAATTGTGAGGTCTCATATTGATGATCTACCATCCTTAACTTCTATTTATTTTCTAAAAGTTTTAACAGTTTTTCGACTTTGTCCAACCTACGTTCTAAAGCTTTATTCTTGGCACTTTCCTTTTTTAATTGTGCTTTAGTATTTTTAGCAGATTGATTAGTATTTATTGTAGATAATTTTAAATTAAGTCTATCTAATTCTTTTTGCTGCTCTATTGTATACAAGGTTAGTTCTTCTATTTTTTGAAGTAATTTTAGGTTCATTTCCTTTAATTTAATCCCGTTGTCTTTCATCTCCTTAGCCGATGGTATTTCTGGCAAGTGATTATTAGCCTTTGTAAAAGCCTCTACCTCTTGAAGTGTTGGCATCTGGTAACTTGGATTTAATTTAGATTTGCCATTAAAATACTTTTCGAAAACATAATCGGGGCTTTGACGTAAAATATTTAATACTGCTTTGGTTTTGGTTAGTTTTTCAATACTTAATGTTACGCGTAAGCTTTCTAACTTATTTAGCTGTAAACCGCCTAAAATGTGTAATTCTAGGTCTTTAGTCTTATAATAATAATCGTTTGGGTTGCTTGTGTTTAGAGTAGCCATATTTTTAGTGTGCCAATATCATACACTACAAATATACTTTTAATGTTCTTTTTAGACAACAATAAATTATCATTTTAGAACATATTTTGATAAAAGTATTGTTTTTGACTACTTTTGTGTAGATT
>NZ_JBXVVH010000015.1:0-109683 GCF_057219185.1 Lacinutrix sp. YIN62 | reverse complement strand
AATCTTCTGGTTTCATAAATGTGTTAAAGTTAATAAATAAAAAAATCTCGAGGGTGAATTAAACCCCGAGATTTTTAAACTTACACAGTTTATGAGATACTGCCCAAGCTATATAACTACTTACAATTAGTCCTTCTAGTTTAAGCCACATTTTTAAGCACATCACAATTACAATTTATTAATTGATTGAACTTACTTTCTAAACACAACCGTAAATAGGTTTTAGTTTTAACCAAATCATAATCCTTTAAAAGTGTATTAAACTTTCTTTTAAACTTCATTTTCCTTTTACTATTCTCATTTAATTCTAACCAATGATATGGATTAGTACCAAGCTTAAATAATACTCTGTCTTCAATATCATCACTATTAAATAAATCTAAAGAGTCTATTATCATTAATTTATTGAAGTGTTCTAAAAGTTTTTTAAACAAAAGGTAAAATCTTTTGTTATCTAAATCAGTTATTGAGTTTATATTAAAATGATTAACTAAATATCTTGATTTAGTTATTTTCAATTCTACTCTTAAAATATGCCTATCGTTTAATTTATACTGTTTTGATTTATTATAGATTTTCAGACTATAATCAGTTGTTTTAAATTCTATAAAATCCCCTTTACCATAAAATTTTTCATTTCTATTAGGCAGCTTATAATTATACATTAAGATTTGCTTATCTATCAGATTTTGGGGGTCTCTGTCTATTTCAATATTTAACCCGAACTCTAAATTTGTGATTTTAGTGTTGCTTTTATCTATTCCAAATTCATCCTGTAAATGGTTTATAGCATACTCAAAGTCACAAAAACTAAAATCATTATGATTATGGCTACCAAAACCTTCTATAGTATTAAAATATTTGTGCAAGCTACCTTTTAATGATGCTCGATTATCTGTGATTTCAACAAACATATTGTTGTAGTTTGCATTCATCTTATTTAGAAACTCTCCTGTATTATAGTTAACACATACTTTTAAATCTACTTTGTCAGAGTCTTTTATAGTACTTACAAAATCATCTTTCTCTAGGACAAAGTATTTAATTAAATCTATCATTGAGCAGTATTATTTATAAAATTATACACCTCTTTTTTAGAATAATAGACTTTTCTTCCAATCTTATTTTTAGGCTTAATAATACTATCTCTATTAAACCTCCATAATGTCGTGGAAGAAATTTTTAAAATCCCCATAACATCTTTAGGACTTAATAAGTCATCATCAGAATTTGAATCACTAGGAGACAAAATAGAGATTGAATCGTTAATTGGTGGGATTGGAGGAATAACAGCTTTAACTGCTTCTTTAATAATTATTTTCAAATCTTCCATTGACAATTGAAAACATTGTACAAATTGTTGTTCTTTTAAAGTCATTTAACTTACATCTTACTTATTAACAATAAGCTCATCTTATCGCTTTATGAAGCAAAAAAACAATGACTTTAAAAAACCCCAATAAATGTAGACTTTATGAAACAGTATAAAACATTCATAATACAGGGCAGTTGTAATTAAAAAACAGAATCATAAAATTTTCTTAATAGACTAAAAATGGACTTAATTAAATAATATCTAAAAAATTAAATTGCCCTACACTACCTTCATCTTGTTTTAACCTTTTACTCCTAGGAGAATCAATGGTTTCGTTTTCAAAATAATTATAGAGCTCTCGTAAAAGTTTCATTCCTCTTGATTTATTTTTATAAGCTCTATTTATAATTTCTTGACGTTCGCAGTAATTATAGAACCTTACTAAATCTGCCGAACCTTTCAACCAATTGTTTCTATCTCCAGACAAAAACTTTAGAGAAACTAATTTATCCTCATAAGCATCAAATAATTCTTTAGTTGATTTATTGATTAGTTTACTAATAACATTTTTTTTAGATATATTAACATCGTCCAAATATCCCAAATTTAATTCGCTAACATAGCCAGAAAGATCCTTATTAATTGTACTTAAAAATGTTCATAGCACTTATTAGCTATTTTTGCGCAATCTTTTATATGACTTGGTGTATCAATATCAATAAGCTCTTTATTATTACTAATTGCTTTATTGAGTTCTAAAAAAATACTATTTAGTTGCGTTAACCTAAATTCCTTTTCAATAGAAAAATCTTTTACAAAAGAAATTGCTTTATAAAAATCAGGATAGTCGTCAATAAAAATCCCCCTAAACAACTCAAAAAGACTATAATGAAATTCACTTTTTTGTAATTCTTTTAGTAAACTTTCTTTTTCTTCATCTTCTAAACCTGATTTTAAAATAAAATTTTGGCATTTCTCTAAATTAGTATCTCCACCTCCAAAAAGCATAATATCTCCTTTTAAAGCTTCTTTAACATAATCAGATTCGTCATAGTTTTGTAAAACTCCTTCTGAAATATATCTTACAACATCAGCTAAATCCATTACATCAAAATTCTCTAGTCCTTTAATAGTAATATCATCTGATTTCAAAATTTGTTTTTTAATAAGGGATCTATTATTACATTTTATATAATTACAAACAATAAAAACAAAGCCATCTATTCCTCCCTTAATCAATTCTATGTTAATTTTTCTATTATTCATTTATGAAACAATATTTATAATCTATAAAGTTATAATAAATTTAAAGATTGCATTTTAAAAGAGTAAAAGAGAGAGCACCCATGTCAAAACCCAATAAAACAGTTATTTATTAAGTCAAAAAAATCACTAAATATCGTATCTAATTACAACCTACGTACGCATATATGTTTTTTGTAGGGAAAGACACTTTATATAGAATTAATGTTTTTATTACAAAAAGAGTTTATAACCCTTGATTTGCTTCAAATTGGTTTTAGAAAAAAACATAGTCCTATAAAAATTAAAAGAGTGATTGTTAGTCTATCTACTATACAACACAATCATTATTTAAAGCTTGTTTTTGATTACACCCCCTATGACTTCATTTTCAAATTTTCTAATCACATAACTGTTTTAAAAGAAAATCTATAATGAAATACAATGAACTTATATGAAAACCCAAATAACAATAATTGAACAAAATAAGTGTAAACAAAAATATTCGGGAGGATTTCGGGAATAAAAAAAGCCAATTATCTGATTTACAAATAATTGACTTCTAATTTAGTAGCGGGAACTGGACTCGAACCAGTGACCTTCGGGTTATGAGCCCGACGAGCTACCTACTGCTCTATCCCGCGATTTTATTTCGAAATACACAACTTAGCTTTAAACTCTCAGCTCATAATACTGACCGCGTTGTTTCGTGAGTGCAAATATACAACCCTTTTTATATATTACAAGCATTATTTATAAAAAAAACACAATAAATATATAACTAAATAAAAACAAGACAGTTATGTTTAAAAGAAATATACCTAAGTAATCGTTCTAGTATTTTTAATTAAGATTATAGGTAGACTTGCAACTTATATTTTATGAAATATAGGGTTAAAAGTGCTATTTCATGATGTTTTCGCTCGGTGAATTAATTTCTTATCTAAAAAAACAAAATAAGAGGTCGTCTAAAAAGTAAAGCTAGTTTAGCCATATAAGCTAGCTTTACTTTTTAAGGTTGTGAGCCATTGCAATTAGCCCTATTTGCACATTGACCTTTTCCATCCCTCTTAACTAACATAAACCGTTTGAAGTTCATATTTTGTTTGATGTTACCAAAAACAGCTTCTACATCCCAACAACGTTGTTTTCTTTTGGCTATGCCTTTTTTCGCTTATGAGTAATGCTTTGGCTTTAGCTTTTAATCGCATGAGATTGTAATTACGTTCTATAATACGATTGTACTTGGATTTATGGCATAGGCTTCTAAGCGGGCAGGCGTTACGGTTCTGAGCTTGATAGCGATGTATAGTTTGCTCAAAACCATTTTTTGTTTTCTTTTTATAGTTGCCTATATTGGTTAAGGCTTGACCCATTGGGAAATAATAAGTGTCCGTATCTTTATGGTAGTGTAACTGGTCTGGATGGAATGGATTTGTCTTTCCTTTGTTTTTGTCTTGCTGTTCTTTATGGAAGTAATTGTATTTTACGTAAGCTGTAATGTCTTTGTTTTCCAAGTCGGTGTAGTTTTCTTCACTGCCATATCCTGCATCTGCGGTAAGTGTTTCTGGAGTCTGTTGATCGTTTTCAATATGGTCGTTGACATGGTCTTTTAAAGTAGCCGTATCTGCTGTGGTTTGGGCTAGTGTGTAATTGGTAAGCTATTGATTATTGGTTGAGGCTTGAAGATTATAAGCTGGTTTTAACTGACCGTGTTGGGGGGATGTTACTCGTTTTTATAAACTTTTTCTACATAAGACCAAAGTGTTCTTAATTGCTTATCTATACGTGCTTTAGAGGTTTTTATACGCTTGCCCCATACAAAAGTATAACGATTGGCATTAGCTTCTATCTTGGTGCCATCTACAAAAATATTTTTTAAACTAACCACCCCTTGTTCTGCTAAAAGTAAAACAACCTGATGAAATATTTTCTTTAAATGGCCTTGAAGGCGTTTCCCTCGAAAAGCGTTTATAGTATTATGGTCTGGTTTACTTTGTCCGCTGAGCCACATAAAATGAATGTTCTCACGCAAAGCTTGTTCTATCTTACGTGATGAATATAGATTACGCAAATAGGCATAAATAATAACCTTAAGTAACATCCGTGGATGATAACGCGATGTGCCACCAGCTTTGCAACTTTTTTCTAAAGCACTAATAAGCAACATGGTCAATAATGGTGTTTACAATACGAACTGGATGATTAGCTGGAACTAAATCATCATAACTTGGCGGTAAAAGACTTAACTGATCTTGATGGTGAGTCTTAAAAATCACTTTTCTGCTCATTCTTAAAGTTATAAAGCAGCTTGAAAATTTGCAAAAAAAAGCTATCCTTTTTGGATAGCCTTTTTTTAAAATTCCATAAAATGATTGTCTAATTTATTTCTTTTAAACAATATAAGTCTTCGCTTTTGGAGTAATAAGTAACATTTTTTCGATACTAGATTTGTCGTTAGATACATTTTTATAATCTATAGATAACTTATTATCGCTAATCAATAATGTATTTAATTTTTTAAGGTGATTTAACTGTAATGGTAAAACCCCTGTTAATTTATTTTCAGATAAGATGAGCGTTTCTAAATGACTCAAGTGACTTAATTCTTCAGGTAAATCCCCTTCTAGCTTATTTAATTTTAAGTTAATTTTTCTTAGGTGTTCTAAATTTCCTATTTCCGCTGGTATTTTTCCGTAAAGGTTATTATGAGCCAAGTTTATTTCTACAACCTTATTTTGTTCGACAGTTACCCCATACCAGGTCGCTACATTAGTATTTACATCCCATTTATTATTCCAATGTTCGCCTTGTGTTGCATTGTATAATGCAACTAAAGCTTCTTTTTCTTTTTTAGGCACATTAGCATAAGTTAATGTAGATGCGAATAAGAACATTAATGTGAATTTAAGGGTTTTCATATAGTAGGCTTGGTAAGGTTACGCCCAAAATTATCTAACCACACGCTTAAAAACAAATTTTTTCGACGAAATACACTTTAAAAATTTAAATTCAAAATCCAAAAGCCTCTATTTCCATTTGTACACCTTCCCACTTCTCCATTAATGCTTCTAATTTATCTTTCTTTTTTTGGTATTTAGCAAAAAACTCTTTGTCTGAAACAACAGCATCGTAATTTGTTGCTAATTCGACATCTATCGCTTTTATTTCCTTCTCCAGTTGATTAATTTGAGACTCTGTATTACTCAATTTATTATGGAGTGATTTTATTTTCTTTTGAGATTCATAAGATTGTTTATTCTTTTCTTTTGGTGTTTCTTTTATAACTGTTCTTTTCTCGACTTCTCTAAGATTTTCAACTTTACGTTGTTCCAAATAATAATCTATATCGCCTAAATACTCCTTTATTTTTTCATCTTTAAACTCATATACTGTATCTGTTAGCCCTTGTAAAAAATCTCTATCATGAGAAACCAAAATAAGCGTCCCTTCAAAACGCAGTAAAGCTTCTTTTAATACATTTTTTGATTTAATATCTAAATGATTGGTAGGCTCATCCATTATAAGAACATTAAACGGTTGTAACATTAGTTTTGCTAATGCTAAACGGTTACGTTCTCCACCAGATAGTACTCTAACATATTTCTCGGCTTCTGATCCTCTAAACAAAAAAGAACCTAGAATATCTCTAACTTTACTTCTATTTGTCTCATTTGCAGCATCGATCATAGTCTCTAAAACGGTTTTATTACCATCTAAATATTCAGCTTGATTTTGTGCAAAATATCCAATTTGAACATTATGCCCCAACTTTAAATCTCCATCATACTTAATATCACCGACTAAAATCTTCGCTAATGTAGATTTCCCTTGTCCGTTTTGTCCAACAAAAGCTGTTTTAATATCACGCTCTATCATTAAGTCTATTTCCGATAATACTTTTTTATCGCCATAGCTTTTAGAAATTGCTTTGGTTTCAACCACGACTTTCCCTGGTATTATCGATATTGGAAAATTTAACGTCATAACACTATTATCGTCTTCGTCAACTTCAATACGGTCAATCTTATCTAATTTTTTAATGAGCGATTGTGCCATTGTTGCTTTAGATGCTTTTGCTCTAAATTTTTCAATGAGTTTTTCTGTTTGCTCAATTTGTTTTTGCTGATTTTTTTGCGAGGCCAATTGTTGGGTTCTTATTTCCTCTCTCAAAACCAAATATTTTGAATAAGGTTTAGGATAGTCGTAAATACGCCCTAAGGAGATTTCAATAGTCCGATTTGTAACATTATCCAAAAACATTTTATCGTGCGACACAATAGCGACTGCTCCAAAATAGTTTCTCAAAAACCCTTCTAACCAGATTATAGATTCTATATCTAAGTGATTGGTAGGCTCATCCAATAAAAGGATATCGTTATTTTGCAATAGCAATTTTGCTAATTCTATACGCATTCGCCATCCGCCAGAAAAAGTATCGGTTAGCTTATTAAAATCCTCACGCTTAAAGCCTAAGCCTTGAAGTATTTTTTCTGTTTCTCCTTGATAATTATATCCTCCTAATATTTCATATTGATGCTGTATTTCATTCAAATCAATCATCAATTGGTTATACGATTCACTTTCATAATCCGTTCGTTCTGCTAATTGCGTATTAATCTCTTCCATTTTGGATTCCAATGCTTTTATTTCTGTAAAAGCTTGGTAAGACTCTTCTAAAACGGTACGCCCTAGTATAAAATCTATATCTTGTTTCAAGAATCCAATTTTCAAGGTTTTGTCTGCAGCTATTTGTCCTGAATCTGGCTCAAGGTCTTTAGCTAGAATTTTTAACATGGTTGACTTACCGGCACCGTTTTTCCCTATAAGTCCCACTCTGTCACCATTACCCAACTTAAAAGTAATGTCCTCGAATAAGTATTCGCCTTGAAATGATATTGATAAATTATGAATATTAAGCATATAATTATGGCTATTGTTACTAGGTATTAAATTGATAAAACCTAACTTTGTATTTATATCCCGATCTTAATGGGATACTAATTTGACTGAAACCTTGATTATGTAATCAAGATATTATTTCTCTTTTGAGAATGCAAAAGTACATTAATTTATATGTTTAAAAAAGGATCGAAATTATACGGTATTTTAAAAGGGGTTTGCCCTAAGTGCCACAAAGAATCTATGTATAAAAACACGAACCCTTACGTGCTTCGTGAAGCCTTAGTGATGCATGAACGTTGTAGTCATTGTAATACGAAGTACAAAATCGAACCTTCTTTTTTCTATGGTTCTATGTATGTAAGTTATGGCTTAGGTATTGCTTTTGCAGTGGCTGCTTTTGTTATTAGCCATCTCTTTTTAGGCGCAAGTTTAAAATTTGCTTTTGGCGCTATTGTGGTTACTTTAATTGCTTTTATGCCAGTAATTATGCGTCTTTCAAGAAATATATGGATTAATCTGTTTATGAGTTATGATAAATCAAAATCTGAATAATATTTCGTTTAATTTAATTAAAACGTTTTATATCAATTTCTGTGTTTAAATTTTCTCCTTTTTCGATATGATTATATAATGCCTTTGCGACATAAGGCCCAATCATTATACCTCTTGTTCCTAAGCCGTTAAGGATATACATACACTGATGAGTTTTATGTGCTCCTACAAGCGGCCTTCTGTCTTTTACTGTTGGCCTAATACCTGCGACTTGTTTCACTATAGTGAATTCGCAATTTATAAGCGTTTTAAGCTTATTTAAAAGCGTTTCTCTAGCTTTTTGTGTTATTGTATCTGTTTTATCTTTCCAATCGTATGTAGAACCAACTGTATAGAGATCTTTTCCTATAGGTATTATAAATACACTAGACTTCATAACAAAGTTCATTTTTAATTTTGGAGCATGGATTGTTAATAGTTCGCCTTTAACTTCTTTTAAGGGTAAATCATTAAAAAAAGGGTTCTTTTTCATACCAAAACCTTCTGCAAAAACAATATACTTTGCGCTTAAAGAGTTATAATTTACCTTGTTATTTTCACAAACTAACACCTCGTAGTTAAAAGCATCTTGAATTAATCTATTGCTTTCCTTTAGATATGTACGATAATGACTAATGAGCACTTTCGTATCGATACGTCCGGTACCTAAAACTTCGCCAAAACCATAATCGGCATGTATTGCTTTATTTTCATTTTTAAGCACTTTAGGAGACAAGTATGTGCTTAATTTAGGCTTGTCTGAGGCTGCAAACCAATCATTTTGCTCTTCTATAGAGGTAAATCGTCTATAAACTGGGGTTTTATGATCTAATGTAATATTTAAACGCGATTCGATGTCCTTATACATAGGCAAGGCTAAGTTTAATTGCGTTTCACTTTTCCAAACACTTGAAAACCGTTTTAAGATTACTGGGTTATATAACCCACCTGCTACTGTTGAAGCATGTTGTGAATTATTATCGAAAACAACAAAGGATTTATTATTTGAGATCAATGTCTCACAAAAAGCAATTCCTGCCATACCACAGCCTACTATTAGGTAATCTAAATCCATTTATTTTTATTTTTTTGATAATTGTGTTCGTCTTGCTAAGATACTCCTTTCTCTATTCTACTTTGACTTCAAATAAAAAATTACAAAAAAAAGACGCTCACTAAAAAGTGAGCGCCTAAATAAATTATATAGATTATGAGTCTAGTAAGACCACATATCCAATTCAAAATTTCTAATCTTATCCTTAATTCTATCAGATTCTAACAATTGCATTAGTGAATTTTCAGCAATATACTCATGTACTTCTCTATCACCGTATACATTTTCTTCCTTATAAATAATACTGCTAAAACGTCTAGAGTTTAAAATATAGTCGAAAGAAAAAGGCATTGCAGTATTTTTAGAATTAAAAGATCTTGCTTCGTGTAATACCTCTCTAGCATCTGGGAAAAAGACCCAGTATAATGCATTTGGTTCTTTATTTGCTTCGTCATTAGAATCGATAAAGTTAACATCTGGTGCTGCTGGAGCAATCCCTAATAATCGATACTTCATTTCGCCTTGACGCTTGTCAAAATACCACATTCCTTTTATTAAGTATGCGCTTACATCATAAGATGCTATTGTTCTTTCTGTAATGTATTCTTTATCAACAAAACCATCTGCATTGAATTGATCATAACCAACATCTAATGTATCTATTTTAGAAGTGATATCTGCTAATTCTTCTTTAGTTCGTAATCCTGTAAAGTAAGAATCATTATAGATTTTTTTGATCTTTCCAGTTTTTACAGCCTTAGTCAAAACATCGTACAAAGAACGTCTGTTACTTCCTATATTATTTGTATCTACAGGATAGTACAGTGGAAAATTAACACGCTCATCAAGGATAATTTTTTCCCATGTTATTTTAGCGAACATAACATCTCTATCATCCACATAACCATATTCCAAAGGTTTATCATTGTCTATTTCCTTCTGTGCTTCAGTTCTAACTCCTATTTCAGAAGGGCTTTTGGCGTTTAATATGTTAGTCTGGGCAAATGTGCTTGATACTAAACACACACCAAAAACGACTGATAATAATGATTTATAATTCATTCTAAAATAATTTAATTTTTTAATTACAAATTTCGACTAGTTAGACAAAGTTACTATAATCGGTGCTGCTGGTTTAACTTTAAGTGACTTCCCTGTAGCTTTAGACTTAATATCAAAAATTTGTACAGATGCGCCTCTTTTTGCTTTACGTAAAGCAGCTTTAGCTTGACCATTAAGCTTGTTTCCTTGAACCGTTACACTTGGTTGTCCTGGTACTTTAAATTTAAACCCTGTAACTCTTAAAGGTAAATCGAAATCAAAGTCACTTCCAAAATCGGCAAGTACTTTTCCAATTTCAACATTTTTTCTTGGTAATTTAAATGCGCCTGTTTTACCTGCTATTTTTCCGTAAGGTTGTGGAATATCTTTAATTCTAAATGTTTGCTTGTCTGAAGCTTTAGAACCATCGTCTAAAGTTGCGCTAACATTAATAGTAACCTCTCTACCTGTTGTTGGTATCATATTATATTTACCAACTCCAGATCCTTTTTTCAATCCTGGAGCACTTGCAGATACTTTATTGTCTGGTACACCTGCAAAAGAAATTGTCATAGGGTTTACAACACCACGATAAACTACATTCATCTTGTCTGCAGAGATGGTTGCTGAATTTGGTCTAGGCACTACTACATAGTTCCCTACAATAGGAATATCTAATGGTTCGCCATCTTCCAAAAATGTAAATTGTCCTTTAACATCATGTTCTCCAACATTACCAACATTAAAATCTAATGTTGCTGCACCTGTAGAATCAATGGCTGTAGTCAAGTCTATTTCTTTACCTTGCACCATTAATTTAGTTGGTGTTACATTAGCATATTTACCCAATACAACACGTCCTTGGAATTTCTCTCCTGCAAAAAACGCAGATTTATCTGCCAATACTATAGCTTTATAGTTCTTTAAAGATACAGCTTCAGTAACAAGATTCCCTAAAAAGCCATTGTACATATTCGTTTCTGTTGCTTTAATATCGTTTTGCATAGCTGTTAATTTCGTGTAAGAAGCAATCGCAGGAAATCCTTGGAAGTGATAGTCCAACCATTTTTTCTTTACTCCTTCACCATCGGTAACATCTTCTAAATTAAAACGCCCATCGAAGCTAGCAATAACTTTACTCCACTTAACATCATTTCCAACAATACCTTTAATATCATCTTTATATTTGTTAATGGCTGCCATTATTTCATCACCTCTTTTGGTTAAACGATCTCCTGTAAACCATAGTTCATTAAGCTTATCGCCTTTATCCATAGATTCGTATGGTAACACACCATTCTCATCTCTTTCGTATCCTCCTTTTGTAATAATGTCTTCTTCTTTAACATTAGCTAAAAAGTCGTAAAATTCGTTAGAAACCTTACTTATTTGTTGTGCTTTACTAGCAACTACAGCAAAATCTTCAGGCTTCTCTTCTGCTTTTTTTGTTAATTGATTAAGAATCCCATCATTTGATACAGCTGCCAATTCATTAGCATTATCAAATTTCACATTCATTAACCCAAATGCAGATAATACTTCTTTTGACATTGTCATTGCAATCATTGCAATAAATACCAAATACATCAGGTTAATCATTTTCTGCCTTGCGGACTGTTTTCCTCCTGCCATTTCTAATTAGTTTTTTAGTTATTAAAATTTATACTAACTTCTAATTAGTTTTTGTTCATTGCAGATAACATTCCTCCATATACACCATTTAAAGATGACAAGTTAGATGCTAAAGATTGCATTTGCTCTTTTAATTTTGCCGCATTTTCTACAGCTTCCTCATTTATAGCAGCCTGACGATTAGCACTTTCCATTTGCACTTTATATAAACTGTTTAATGATTCCATTTGTGCAGCAGCTAGAGACATTTCCTCTCCATATTTTTTTGTTGCAGCTATAGAATCTACTGTAGGTGAAATTCCTTTTGCAGCTCCTTCGAAGTTTTTAATACTAGTTCCTAAACTTTGCATTAATTCGCCATCAATTTTAGCTTCCTTTAATAAACTGTCTAATTTTTTAGATAATAATCCTTCTGCATCTTTAGGCTCTTCTTTCTTAGCTTTTTTTGTAGTTGATGCGCCACCTGATAATTCTGGGTATACTAAAGACCAATCTAAATCTCCCGCTTGTCTTTCAAATGCTGAAATTGTAAATACCACAGCTTCCACAATCATACCTAGTGTTAAAATAAGTGAACCATAAGGCCAGTGTTGGATTTTAAATAAAGCGCCAATAATAACGATTGCTGCTCCAAGTCCATAGACCATATTCATTGATGAAATTTTCCCTTTCTGTGCCATAATTTCTAATTTTTAAGTAGTTAATTTTTAATTTATGTTATTTTTAGTAGGTAATATTTTGTTTCGTTTTTAGTGTCTTGCATTAGTGCCATTAGTTGCATTCGCTGTTACATCTGTTCCCATATAATCTTGAATGGTTCTAAATCCTATATAACATCTAGCAGAATCTGCATATTCATAATCTCTTGTACTAACTTGAAGGAAGTAAGCTACATCTTTCCAAGATCCTCCTCTAATCACTTTACGTTGATTATTTTTATCGTTAACACTAGGATTGATTGTAGATGCAAACTCATATGATGACGGATCGTATGATGAGTTCACCCATTCTGAAACATTTCCAGCCATATTATATAAGTTATAATCATTTGGCTCATAAGAATCTGCTTCTACAGTATACAATGCTTGATCTGCAGAGTAATCCCCACGTAAAGGTTTAAAGTTTGCCATAAAACAACCTCTATCAGTCTTTGCATAAGGTCCTCCCCATGGAAAAGTAGCACCTTGTAATCCGCCTCTTGCAGCATATTCCCATTGAGCTTCCGATGGAAGTGTATAGCGACTTACATTATGTACGCCTTTTTCTTTTCTATACGTATTGTGGTATAATGTTCTCCATTCACAAAAAGCTTTAGCTTGTTCCCAAGTCACACCAACTACAGGATAATCACTGTAAGCATCATGCCAAAAATAATCGTTGTGCATTGGCTCATTATAAGAGTAAGCAAAATCTCTAATCCAAGAAGTCGTATCTGGATAAACCTCAACTTCTTCTGTTACAATAACATCTTTACGACTCAATTTTCTATTGTTTGCTGCTTTCTGAATATCCATATAAGTATATTGGAATTTAAACTTACGAACATCCCAAGTACGTTGGCCGTTATAAGATTCCTCAAGAGGAAGATACATTGTATCCATAACCTCCACATAATATTCATCTGGATAATCTGCTGTATCAAAAATCAAGTCAATATCGTGATTTAATTTTCGTCCTTCGTAGCCCGTTTCACCTAGACCACTATAGTTATCCATCATATATTTTTCATAGACACTAATTCCTGTAGTATCTGCATCTTTAAATGCGAACTGTGCAATCCCACCAGACTCAGGATCTGTTTCCCCAACCTCATCGGCCAAAATTGCCAGTCTTGTTCTTATCGTAGAATCTCTAACCCACTCCACAAATTGACGGTACTCACTATTAGTGATTTCCGTTTCATCCATATAAAATGCTGCGACTGTAACTGTCTTTGCCGGGGCATCTTGAATACCAGCTAAATCATCATCAGCTTTACCCATTGTAAATGCTCCACCTGGAACGAGAGTCATCCCATAAGGTTTTTCTGGATGCCACTTCTTCCCTTTAACACCTACCAACTGACCCTTATCTTTAGAGCCACAACTTGCTAAAAGTGCCAAAACTGCCGTTAATAATACAAACTTCTTCATATTCATAGAAAACTCGAGGTTAATTAATTACTCTTAAATTTTTAAGAGCGTAAACATATTTATATATTTTTTAATAAACAACTTTTTTAATAAAAAAAAATACATTTAATCGTCAAAAATAAACTCTTTAACGATAGAACTTTAAAATTGCTAATCTTTTTTCTTTTTATTAAACACTGTTCTTTTGATACGCTTTATACCATCTATCGGGTATTTTACCGTTACAAGCATCCAAATAATCTTGATGTGTACACGGTAATAACGTGTGTTTTTTTAATTTATTATTAACATTTGACAAAAAAGGAATCTCTATCCACCAACGTCCCGTTTTCATACTTTTGTAAAATATTAACTCTTGTGTGTCTGCTAATGTAATAAATTTTTGATGACTATTATCATTAACAAAGTCATCATCTTTAACTCTGCAATTAACCCCTTCTATAAAATACCATAGCATTTGCGCAATTAACATTGCAGTTACCTCATCATCATAAGACGGCTTATACTCATATATTCCAAATGCTGTAAGCTTATTACTTATGCCTGCGTAACGCGCTACGGCACAAATTTCTTTTCCATCCAGTCCATTTGGGGATGTTCTTTGCTTTAAACTTAATTCTGAGGCTTTAATAACTCCCAGGTCTATACTAACTACATTTGCATCTCTCATTACAGGCTCAACAATGGTAATGTCATTACAGACTTCTCCCAATCTATAAGATTCAAAATACAGTGCTTCCATTAAATCGATCTCTTCTTGCGAATTAAAATAGGTTTGATAGCCTAAAGTTGCATAGTTAAATAAATTGTATGGCTGATCTAATATAATCTTTCCTACAAAACTTGTATTTTTTATAGGTTTGGTAGAATCTCCTAGGTCAAACTTAGAATCTACATTCACAATATTTACCATAGGAATCAAATTATCGTAAGCACGATAGATCGCATAGGTAAGATCTTGACTTCCTCCTAATATAATGGGAATGATTTTTTTTTGGATTAATATGGAAACGGTAGTCTTTAGAGCAAAATAAGTATCTTCTACAGATTCTCCTGCATTAATATTACCTAAATCTGCTATTGTAGTATTCCAACTCCCAGGAAATAGTGAATAAAAAGACTTTCTTATTTCATTCAATTCGAATGATTCCCCTATATAATTAACATCATTTCTATTTTCTAAAACACCTATAATTGCGACAGAAACATCTTCTAAATCTGGGATTTCATTTTGCAAAGCGTGAATTTTCAATTTTCGCCCCATTGCTTGCATAGGCAGTAACTCGTTATGGGCTAAGACTATATCTGAAACAGGCGATAAGAAATTAAAATTCATATATTACTTTTTCTTTGTCGTTTTTTTTGTTGCTTTTTTTGTGGTGGTTTTCTTTTTAGCCACCTTTTTCTTTGGCGCATTTTTCTCGATGATAGCTTTTACCTCTTCAAGCGTTAATTTTGCTGCCTCAACCGTTTTCGGTAATTCGATTTTCACTTTTCCTTGAAGTACATTATGTCTTCCCCATCTTGCCTTCTCTACTCTTATTCCTTCATCTTCCCAATTATGAACAACTTTATCTATTTCTTTTTGAATTTTAACTTCAATCAATTCAATAATATCATCTTCAGATAAATTATCCCAATCGTATTTTTTATTCACGTTTATAAACATATTGTTCCATTTAATAAATGGCCCAAAACGCCCCTTTCCTTTTTGCACAGGTAACTCTTTATATATATATATAGGAGCATCTGCTTTTTGCTTCTCTTTTATTAATACAATAGCGTCATCTAATTCCACCGTTAAAGGATCTACTCCTTTTGGCAAGGACACATAAGCAGTACCAAATTTAACATAAGGCCCAAAACGACCATTGTTAACAACAACGTCCTTGTCTTCGTAGCTACCCAAATTTTTTGGAAGCTGAAATAAATCCATTGCTTCTTCAAAAGTGATACTTCCTAATTGTTGATCTGGTCCTAAACTTGCAAATGTAGGTTTCTCTTCATCATCTACTGTTCCTAATTGCACCATAGGGCCAAACTTACCTAAACGTACACTAACGCGTTTTTTTGTTTTAGGATCTTCTCCTAAAATTCGCTCTCCAGACTCTCTTTCTGCATTTTCCTGAACATCAATTACTTTAGGATGAAAATCTGTATAAAATGATTTCATCACTTTTTTCCAGTCCACTTTACCATCTGCAATATCATCAAATTGATTTTCTACATTTGCTGTAAAACTATAATCTAAAATAGTTTCAAAATGATTCACAAGAAAATCAGTTACAATCATCCCGATATCAGTAGGAACAAGTTTCCCCTTATCTGACCCTACTTTTTCTGTCAATAAATTTTCACTTACCGTATTATTTTTTAACACTAACTTCGTGTAATCTCGCTCTACTCCTTCAATGGCCCCTTTTTCAACATATTTTCTGTTTTGAATGGTTGAAATTGTTGGCGCGTATGTAGATGGTCGTCCTATCCCTAATTCTTCTAACTTCTTAACTAGTGAAGCTTCTGTAAATCTATACGGCGATCTTGTGTAGCGTTCTGTAGCAGTAATGTATTCGTTAAGTAAGGTTTCGTTAACCTTCATTGCTGGTAACATCCCTTCTTGTTCTACATCGTCGTCATCTGTTCCTTCTAAATATACTTTTAAAAAGCCATCAAATGTAATCACTTCTCCATTAGCACTAAAAATATCTTTATGAGAAGCAGCACTAATCTTTACATTGGTTCTTTCTAATTGGGCATCGCTCATTTGTGACGCTATTGCTCTTTTCCAGATCAACTCATACAATCGTGTTTGATCGTAATCTAAGCCTGCTGAATGTGCTGCAAAATTTGTAGGACGTATCGCTTCGTGCGCTTCTTGAGCACCTTTCGCTTTTCCTTTATAGTTTCGCTCCTTACTATATTCTCCGCCGTAAGCTTTTATAATCTCTTCTTTAGCGCCTTTTCGAGCTTCATCAGATAAGTTAACACTATCTGTTCTCATATAAGTGATTAAACCGGCTTCATATAAACGTTGCGCCATTGTCATGGTTTTACTTACAGAAAAGTATAATTTTCTTGACGCTTCTTGTTGTAAAGTTGACGTGGTAAATGGTGCTGCTGGAGCTTTTTTTGCAGGTTTCTTTTCTAAATCTAAAACCTTAAATGTTGTATTTGCATTTTTTTCTAAAAACGCTAATGCCTCAGCTTTTGTTTTAATCGACTTAGGCAATTTTGCTTTAAATGATTGTCCTGATTCGTTAGAAAATTCCGCATCTATCCTATAAGATGCTTCGGCTTTAAAGTTTTGAATTTCTCTTTCACGCTCAACAATTAACCTTACAGATACAGATTGAACTCGTCCTGCGGAAAGCCCTCCTTTTACTTTTCGCCAAAGTACTGGTGATAATTCGTACCCTACAATTCTATCTAATACACGACGTGCTTGCTGCGCATCGACTAAGTCATAGTCGATATTTCTAGGGTTTTCAACTGCTTTTTGAATTGCAGACTTAGTAATCTCATGAAATACAATACGCTTTGTTTTTTCCTTATTCAATTTTAAAGATTCGGCTAAATGCCATGCTATGGCCTCTCCTTCGCGATCTTCATCACTTGCTAACCAAACTGTTTCTGCTTTTTTTGCTAAATCTTTCAGTTTTTTTACAACTGCCTTTTTATCTGTAGACACTTCATATTTCGGATTAAAATCGCCTTCTACATCGACCCCTAACTCCTTAGAAGGTAAATCGGAAATATGTCCATAACTGGATTCTACTTTAAAATCTTTTCCTAAAAATTTTTCTATCGTCTTTGCCTTAGCTGGTGACTCAACTATTACTAAATTCTTCGCCATTCTTCATTTTTTTGAAGTTACAAATGTATATGAAAAAAAATACATGAACCTAATTTAAATACAATTTGAGTTTTAATTATACTTTTCTCTTTTTCTAAAAACTTCTACTAACAACAAATGTTCCGTAAGAATGATCTACAGATTTTGGGGTTTCATTTGTATTAAAGTTATAAATCAATTTAAAAATAGTTTTCCGCATTTTAACAACAGTACCAAACCGCAATTTCACAATTTCCCTTTTTATTTCCGTTGTAAAGGAAGCATCATTATAATCTAAACTCCCTTGTATTAATGTATTATGTACAACATACTTATATCCCAAACCAAAAAGACCAAAAAACTCATTTTTTGCTTTTTTATCTATCATACCAATTCGAGAGCTGTTGCGTAATTCATTAAATTTACCAAAAAAATAATCGACTCCAACAGTTGCATAAATATCTTTTAACCCTAAAGCTCCTTCTCCATAATACTGTACACTATGATATTTGCCAAAGGCTTTGTTTAAAATATATTTTGCTTTTAAATTAACGAGAAACTTAAATTCTATTTCTTGAAACCAGCTCGGAACATCTTTTGTATTTAAAACATTATGAAACCACCTTTGCAAACTCCCCGTTTGAGATTCTTCACCTGTTATTCCGATCTCTGTACTTAATAGGAAAGCCGTTTTTTTCTTTACAGTGGCAAGTTGAAATGCTAAGAACATCCAACCAGCAAAAGGCCTGTCAAACAAACTAGTATCCACCCCACTTATATTATCGGGCGTGTAAGTTTCATTACCTAGTGTGATATCTAATTGTAAAGTGTTAGACGCATCCTTTTTGAATAAAAAATCATTCTCTAAAACTCGTTTATAAGAAAAAAATAAACCACTAGTATAATACCGGTCTTGAAAAACCAATTGATCATTTTCTGCAGCAACTTCTATTTCCTCTTTAATATCTTGAGGAAAGAGTGCTCCTGTAATTATAAACGCTAAAAAAAATAGAATGATCTTATTCAAAAAAAGCACATATTATTTATTTCCTATTATTCTTTATATTAGTAGTAACATCAAAACGCACATTCTTTATAAATCAATAGGGAGATAAATATACAAAAGAAGCCATTACATAACGCCTCTATAAAACACATTAACATTTCGACCATTTGCTACAAATTAAATGTAATCATAATTAATCAAAAAAGCATAAATTATTTTTTACGTCCTAAACTAAAATCTACCAGATCGTACAATATTTCAAACCGATAAACAAGGATTAAGAGCATACTTATAAGTCACAATAAACATTACAAAAAAGGCTCATAAAATCTAACCGTTGCCCTTTTTGTATTCTAACTCTAGAAATATCATTTCATAGTTTATTGAGAACAAAGCATGCAATTCTATTTTAACCGATTTACTCCTTACCTATTTTCATTATATCATCTTCATCATCAAAACCAATAACTTCCTTATAAATAGTATATACAGGAAGGTACATTAAAGAAGCTGTAAAAAACACGCCTACAACACAAGCAACAAAGCCCAACATTGCTAAAAGCCCTGTTACAACCAAAAGTCCAAATGACATCAGCCATTTTTTATGTCCTAGCTTAAAACTTATTTTCAATATATCTTCTGCACTTTTTTCTGAATGAAAAGCAAAAATCACAGAAAAATACATTAACGGGACAAAGGCATATATATATGGTATAAAACACATCATTTGTGCAATGGTAGCGATAGCGGTATAAGCTAAACCTAATATAAATATTTTCCCTAAATAACGGCCTTTAAAAAAATAAAAATAATCTTCAGAAATATGTGCATTCAAATCCTTCTGCTTACAAATTCTGTAAAAAGCAGCAGTTACAGCTAAGGATACTGTACTCGTTATAATAGCTAGAGGAATGTTGTACAAAGCATTGGTAGCAAAAGTCTCAAAAACACCATTAGCATTAAATTCGATCATTTGGTCTGGATCAAATACATTATGAATTCCTAATATTTCCATAAAAAAGGCAAAGGCAAAATAAAAGGGTATAGAAATCAAAGCCATTATCAATATAGAGATAAACCCTTGTAACCATATTTTTTTAAATAATTTAATACATTTGTCAAACAAGTCTCCAAAATCTAATGTTTTAGCCTTTGCTACTCTCGATTCTAATTCTACAAGCGTCATTAATTTTATTCTGTTTTAGTTAGCACACCAAATGTAAATATTCTTTTTAACATATTTACAACACTGCCACTTTGTCACAGTATTTAAAATAATTATATCTTTGCATACTTATTGACGTGATCGTATCACGATATTTATATGGAAAAGATTATAGACGAAAATAAACAAGGCCAATCCTTGGCTTTAGAGCAAAAGGAAGAAAACACAAAGAAACTCTTTATAGAAAGCTATGGCTGTGCTATGAATTTTAGTGATAGTGAAATTGTGGCTTCTATTTTACAGAACGAAGGCTTTAATACCACCCAAAACCTTCAAGATGCAGACTTGGTTTTAGTAAACACCTGTTCTATTAGAGATAAAGCTGAACAAACGGTAAGAAAACGGCTAGAAAAATACAATGCTGTAAAACGAACGAATCCCAAAATGAAAGTGGGCGTTTTAGGCTGTATGGCAGAACGCTTAAAAAGTAAATTCCTTGAAGAAGAAAAAATAGTTGACTTAGTCGTTGGTCCAGATGCTTACAAAGATTTACCTAATCTGCTTGCAGAGGTTGAAGACGGTAGAGACGCCATAAATGTAGTTCTTTCTAAAGACGAAACTTATGGCGACATATCTCCTGTTCGTATTAATACCAACGGTGTCACCGCTTTTGTATCCATTACTAGAGGCTGTGACAATATGTGTACCTTTTGCGTTGTCCCATTTACTCGTGGTAGAGAACGTAGCAGGGCCCCGCAAAGCATTATTGAAGAAATTAATGACTTATGGAACAAAGGGTATAAAGAAATCACGTTACTAGGACAAAACGTAGACAGCTACTTATGGTATGGTGGAGGGCTTAAAAAAGACTTTGAAAAAGCGACAGAAATGCAGAAAGCTACTGCTGTAGATTTTTCTAAACTATTATCTATTTGTGCAGAAGCACAACCCAAAATGCGCATTCGTTTTTCAACATCCAATCCGCAAGATATGTCTATGGATGTTATTAAAACTATGGCCAAATACGATAACATCTGTAACCACATCCATTTACCTGTTCAAAGTGGTAGCAACCGCATTTTAAAAGCGATGAACCGCTTGCATACCCGTGAAGAATATTTCGAACTTATAGACAATATTCGTAAAATCATCCCTGGATGTGCAATAAGTCAAGATATTATTGTAGGATTCCCGACCGAAACAGAAGAAGATCATCAAGACACCCTCTCACTCTTAGAATATGTAAAATACAATTTTGGATATATGTTTACTTATTCTGAAAGGCCCGGAACTCTTGCTGAACGTAAGCTAGAAGACGACATCCCTGAAACAACGAAAAGCAGACGTTTAACAGAGATTATTGATTTACAGCTTAAACATAGTGAATTTAGAACCAGAGAACATCTTGGAACTACTGTAGAAATTTTAATAGAAAGAGCGTCAAAAAAATCTAACAAACATTGGTCTGGTAGAAGCGCTCAAAACATCGTTGCTGTTTTCCCTAAAGAAACATATAATATTGGAGATTTTGTAAAAGTAAAAGTAACAGATTGTACTAAAGCGACACTAATAGGAGAAGCTATTGGGCTTTCTGAAAAGAACTGACCTAGAAAAACTAAATGAAATTTACTTTTACATTCCTTCAAAAACTGGAATTATGTAAACATTAACATAATAAACTATAATTTTAATTTACAATTACGACACGATTAATAGAAATGATAACCTGTGCTCTCTATAATATCTAAAAATCAGATCTAGTGAAATACACTAGCTTTTAGTAATCTAAATTAACACCATTTACTTAAATACTTTTACACAAACCAATGGAATCTATTCAAACCACAAAACAACGTTTCGGAATAATAGGGAATAGCGCAGCACTTAATCGTGCTATAGAAAAGGCCATTCAAGTAGCACCAACAGATATTTCTGTTTTAGTAACAGGAGAAAGTGGTGTTGGAAAGGAAAGTATCCCTAAAATTATTCATTCGCTATCTCATAGAAAACACGGAAAATACATTGCTGTAAATTGTGGCGCTATACCTGAAGGCACAATAGACAGTGAACTTTTTGGCCACGAAAAAGGGGCTTTTACAGGAGCGACACAAACACGAAATGGCTATTTTGAGGTTGCCGACGGCGGAACTATTTTTCTAGACGAAGTGGGTGAATTGCCCTTAACAACACAAGTGCGTTTATTACGTGTTTTAGAAAATGGCGAATTTATAAAAGTGGGGTCTAGTAAAGTTCAAAAAACAAACGTTAGAATAGTCGCTGCAACAAACGTAAATATGTTTGAGGCCATAAAAAAAGAGAAATTTCGTGAGGATTTATATTATAGATTAAGCACTGTAGACATCAATTTACCGCCTTTAAGAGAGCGCCAAGAAGATATTCATTTACTCTTCAGGAAATTTGCAAGTGACTTTGCTCTAAAATATAAGATGCCAACAATAAAACTTACTGAAGACGCCATAAGAATGCTCTTAAAGTTTCGTTGGAGCGGTAATATAAGACAACTCAGAAATGTTGCCGAACAAATTTCTGTTTTAGAACAGAACAGAAATATCTCTATAGAAGCATTACGTAACTACCTACCAACTTCTGGAGACAATCTCCCTGCTGTAATAAAAACTTCGAAATCTGAAAGTGATTTTACTAGTGAACGCGAAATATTATATAAAGTATTGTTTGATATGAAAGCGGATTTAAACGATTTAAAAAAGCTTACTATGGAGCTTATGAAAACAGGGAACTCTCAAGATGTACAAAAAGATAATGAGGGCTTAATCCAAAAAATATATGGTGAGGATAAACCTACACCTAGCTATGAAGAAAATTTAGACGACTTACAAGTGCTCTCTATTCCAGAGACTACTAAGACAGAAGAAACTTATGAGTCTAAAAACAACAACTATGATTTTGCTGAAGAAATTCAAGAAGAAGAGACTTTATCACTACATGATAAAGAATTAGAACTCATAAAAAAATCTTTAGAACGTCATAACGGAAAACGAAAACTTGCAGCCGAAGAGCTCGGTATTAGTGAACGTACTTTATATCGAAAAATAAAACAATTTGATCTTTAAAAAAGCGTCCATTTTACAAAGTGCACCTACCAAATAACATAATCAAATCTATTTTACTACAGGCTATTAAATAGATTCGTTTTGAGTCTAAACATTTTGGGCTTAGCATTTAAATTATATATTCTAAAACAGTATCCCTATCATCGACCAACAAGCAAAATCAATTGCCGCGGCATATCGTTTTTAGAAAAAATACCCTCTTTTGATAAATTATCGTTAATAAATTTACCGCATCTTAAGAACAACTTAAATCGTAACAAAGAAAAAACTACCTTTGTATTAAACGCTATAGATAAAATAAACGCACTCAATAACAATGAGTACTTATATGAGAACAGTAAAACATATATTCTTTTTAACCCTATTTACTTTATTAGTTAGTTGTGGTTATTATTCGCTTTCGGGAGCAGATACAGGAGACGCCAAAACTTATCAAGTTAATTATTTTCAAAACAATGCTATTTTAGTCGAGCCTGGCTTAGACAGAGATTTCACGGTAGCTTTGCAAGATTTAATATTAAACCAAACGAACCTAGATTTGGTAACATCTAATGGCGATTTGGTATACGAAGGGGAAATTACAACCTATAGGATCTCACCAACTACAGCAACAGCAGATAATACCGCAGCACAAAATAGACTAACCATTGGGGTTAAAGTTCAGTTTTATAACAAAAACAAAGAAGAAGATGACTTTAACAAATCGTTCTCTTTCTATTATGATTTCCCTGGAAGCGCACAATTATCTGGAAGCACAAAAGATGCCGCTTTTGCCGAAATTTTTGAACGCTTAACACAAGATATTTTTAATGCCTCATTAGCTAATTGGTAATGAATCAAACCGATTTCACAAACATATTGCAGCACCCGCAAGCAGTTTCTAAGGAACAAACCGAGGACTTACGGTCCATAATAACGGAATTCCCTTACTTTCAGTCTGCCAGAGCAATGTATTTAAAAGGCTTAAAAAATTTAGAAAGTTTTAAATACAATCAAGCCCTTAAAACCACTGCTGCCTACACAACAGACAGGAGTATCTTATTTGATTTAATTACGGCTAAAGATTTTAAACAAGATCAAATTTCACTATTCATTCAGAAAAACACATCGCACTTAGAAGATTCTGAAGTGAATTTTGAAGACCCTTCGTCTTATGGAGACATAGCCATAGACCCACTTTTAGGACTTGAGTTTGATAGCGCTAAAGACATTATGGATCCCGCTTTGTTTCAACCAAAAAAGGATGTAAATCAAGTCACTAATTTTAATTCTAAAATTGCAGATACAAAGAAAGAAGAGGGAAACAAAACAGAAAACACATCCTCGGCAAAAGAAGTTCTAAACCTAGGGAAACCGTTTCAATTTGAGCAAACAGAAACACATTCCTTTAATGAATGGCTTAGTCTAACAAGCCTAAAACCTATTAATCGAGAAGATGAAACAAAAGAGATTCTTTCATCTAAAAAAGAAAACAAACAGGAAAAGGAAGGCATAACAAAAGATAAAAAATTTGAGCTTATAGAGCAATTTATAGCAAAAAACCCTAAATTATCACCACCAAAGAAAAGCACCTCTAGTCATAATATAGCCAAAGCACAGATGATTAAACCAGAGGCTTTGATGACAGAAACTTTGGCAAGAATATACGTCGAACAAAAAAACTATAAGAAAGCAATTCAATCTTATAAGATTTTAAGTTTGAAATATCCAGAAAAAAGTGGTTTCTTTGCAGACCAAATTAAGGCAATAAAACAATTACAAGAACAAAATAACACAAAATAATTAATATGTTTACAATATTTTTAACACTAATGGTCGTAGTAGCATTTCTACTAATAGTAGTAATTATGGTACAAAATCCAAAAGGCGGAGGATTATCTTCTTCTTTTGGAGGTGGAGGAACTCAACAATTGGGTGGCGTAAAAAAAACTACCGACTTTTTAGATAAAAGTACTTGGACATTGGCTACAATATTAATAGCACTAGTTTTAGCATCTAATCTCGCAATAAACAGAACTTCTGGATTACAAGATTCTAGAGCTTTAGATTCAGAAGCTATTGAAGAAACAACAGCACCAATACAAGAAGCTGCTCCTGCAACAACTGAAGATGCTGCAACTAAATCGGTAGATTCTACAACAAAATAATAAACATATTCGTTTAAAAAAAGAGCCAACTTATATAAGTTGGCTCTTTTTTTTAGCTTAAACTTTCCTAGTATTAAAAACATATCTGAAACTTTGTCAGCCGCTTCTTATTGGCACATTTTTAGTATAGTTTAAAAAAATAATATAATTAATTAAAACATACGCAATGAGCACAGTTAATATCAAACCATTGGCAGACCGCGTTCTTATAGAACCACTACCTGCTGAAACTCAAACAGCATCAGGATTATATATCCCTGATTCGGCACAAGAAAAACAACACAAAGGTACTGTTGTAGCCATAGGCTCAGGAAAAAAAGACGAACCACTAACTGTAAAAGTAGGAGACAAAGTCCTTTATGGAAAATACTCTGGTTCTGAATTAAAGTTAGACGGTGGTGATTATTTAATGATGAGAGAAGAAGATATTCTTGCGATTATATAATCTATTTTCTTACCTAAAGGTAAGGTTCTAAAAAAAACAAAAAAACAGCTTTAAAAGTTTCTGTTGTTACAGAAATAACAAACAAAATTATTTATTATGGCTAAAGACATAAAATTTGACATAGAAGCACGCGACGGTTTAAAACGTGGTGTAGATGCATTGGCTAATGCAGTAAAAGTTACCTTAGGTCCCAAAGGACGTAACGTAATTATAAGCCGTTCTTTTGGAGCACCTCAAGTAACAAAGGATGGTGTTTCCGTAGCAAAGGAAATAGAACTTGAAAACCCATTAGAGAATATGGGCGCTCAAATGGTAAAAGAAGTCGCTTCCAAAACCAACGATTTAGCTGGAGATGGCACAACAACCGCTACAGTATTAGCACAAGCGATTGTAAAAGAAGGCTTAAAAAATGTTGCCGCAGGCGCAAATCCAATGGACTTAAAACGCGGGATAGACAAAGCTGTTTCTGCAATTGTTGAAGACCTTGGTAAACAAACGAAAGAAGTTGGAAGTTCTTCTGAAAAAATAAAACAAGTAGCCTCTATATCTGCTAATAACGACGAAGTTATTGGAGATTTAATAGCTAGTGCTTTTGGAAAAGTAGGCAAAGAAGGTGTTATTACAGTTGAAGAAGCCAAAGGAACAGATACCTATGTCGATGTTGTTGAAGGGATGCAATTCGACAGAGGTTACCTCTCGCCGTACTTCGTTACAGATAGCGAAAAAATGATCGCAGATCTAGAAAACCCTTACATCTTGTTATATGACAAGAAAGTATCTACGATGAAAGATTTATTACCGGTTTTAGAACCCGTTGCACAATCTGGTAAACCCTTATTAATTATTGCTGAAGATGTGGATGGAGAAGCATTGGCTACTTTAGTCGTTAATAAGTTACGTGGTTCTTTAAAAATTGCTGCTGTTAAAGCTCCTGGATTTGGAGACAGACGTAAGGCTATGCTAGAAGACATTGCAATTTTAACTGGCGGGACTGTAATTTCAGAAGAAAGAGGTTTTACTTTAGAAAATGCAACCTTAGAAATGCTAGGGACAGCAGAACGTGTTACTATTGACAAAGATAATACTACCGTTGTAAACGGTGCTGGAGATAAAGAACTTATAAAAAATAGAGTTAATCAAATTAAGTCTCAAATAGAATCTACAACTAGTGATTATGATAAAGAAAAACTACAAGAACGCTTAGCTAAATTAGCTGGAGGTGTTGCTGTACTTTATGTTGGTGCTGCTAGTGAAGTAGAAATGAAAGAAAAGAAAGACCGTGTAGATGATGCGTTACATGCAACTCGTGCTGCAGTAGAAGAAGGTATCGTTGCTGGTGGTGGTGTTGCGTTAATAAGAGCAAAATCTGTATTAGAAAAAATCACAACAGAAAATTTAGACGAAACAACAGGTATTCAAATTGTTGCTCGCGCTATTGAATCTCCAATTCGTACTATTGTTGAAAATGCAGGAGGCGAAGGAAGTGTAGTTGTTTCTAAAATAACAGAAGGTGAACACGATTTTGATTTTGGTTACGATGCCAAGTCTGAGACCTATGTTGATATGCTTAAAGCTGGAATCATTGATCCTAAGAAAGTAACACGTATTGCTTTAGAAAATGCAGCGTCTGTTTCTGGAATGATTTTAACTACAGAGTGCGCATTAATAGACATTAAAGAAGATGCTCCTGCTGCTGGAGGAGGTATGCCTCCAATGGGCGGTGGAATGCCAGGAATGATGTAATATTATTTCTTTTAAACATAAAAAAAACCTGTGTCTTAATTTTATAGACACAGGTTTTCTTTTATTATTGGACTTCTTTTTTAATCCATTTTAGAGCTACTCCTTATGCTCATCTTTTACCGCATCATCTCTGTACTTACAACACGGGTGAACCGTAGCATAAGCCTCATCTGTTGCCTTTAATGTTTTTGTATCATGGCCTACAGATACAATACTATTAGTAATCGTTTCCAAATTTGTTTTACGTGCATCGTAAATTAATTTTAATTCATGAGTTTTAACATCCCAAACGGCCGATTTTACCCCCTTTGTTTTCAAACTTGCTTTTTCAATACGTTGTTTACACATCATACAGATACCATCCACTTCTAAAGACGCTTTCTCGTTTTTATTTTGAGCAAAGGTTAGGCTGCTTACTAAAAGTAATACTAATATTATAAGTCTTTTCATCATCTTGTATTTATTTAATTTTATATCTTAATCCAGCATAATAACTACTTCCAAATATTGGTCCATATACAAATGTAGTATCAAAATGAGTACTAAAAGGGTTTTCTGAACTTAAAATTGGAGTCTCTTGTTTTACATTTGTTAAATTCTCTACTCCCAAATATACTTCAAATTTTGAAGAAAACACCTTAGTGGTTTGCGCATTTAATGTTGAAAGTGTTGGTGAATATTCTGGCAACTGATACTCCTGTGGATTATTCTCTGTTGAAGAGAAACGTTGTTTCCCTAACCAATTGTAGGTCACGTCAAATTTCCATTGTCCGCCCGTTGCGCCACGCAATAGCGTCGCGTAAGATATATTAGCAAAAACTCTATCTTTTGAGGTTAACGGTTTCTCTTGTTTTCCAGAATTATATTGTGTCTTTACATCGTAATACTTATAAGCCAAACGCAAATCGAAATGCTTAAAAACGTTATAATTCATTTCTATTTGAAAACTGTTTGCATAGCTCGACCCTTTTAAATTGTAAAAGTTAACTTCTGTTGGAGTTTCATAATCTACGACCACTTGATTTTCAAAATCTGTTCTATAAAAATCTACAGTAATATCTGCTTTACGTCCAAAAAAATTAAATCCTTGCAAGAAAGAAACACCATAATTCCAGGCTATTTCTGGATTCAATCCATAAATTTCCCCATTCTCATTAGAAACATTAATACCTCTAGAAGTAGAAAATATTTTCTGATTTTCAGCAAAAATATTAGCACTTCTTTTCCCTCTTCCAACCGAAGCTCGCCATGCCGCTTTTCCCCAAGGTGTATATCGTACATGCAATCGAGGAGTTATAAATGTACCCAAAGTACTATGTGTATCTACTCGTAATCCTGCTGTTAGGTTGAGCTTATCCAAATTGTCATAATTATATTCAAAAAAAGCGCCTGCTGAGTTTTCAGTTCTTTCTATGTTTAAAGTATTAACCAATTCTTCATAATTATCGTAAGTATAGCTTACCCCAGTTTTAATTTTATGCCTAGAATCACTAATTATAGAATTATAAATCACATTAGTATATATGCTATTATGACTAATATCGTAAACATTAAATCCAAAATAAGAATCTTGTTTATGATTACTAAAAGCCGCTTGAACTCCCAAAACCTGGTATGGTATCTCTGGGTTAACATAACCCAATTTTGCAGAAACCTCATACCGTTTAGTCTTTATTTCGCTTCCCCAAGCAGTATTTGTAAATTTATCATCATCGGGATCAAAACTAACTTGTCCAGCCTGCTTCTCATCATTGAGATATTTCAAATTAATAAAACTTACAAAACCTTTTTCGGCATCGGTATACTGCCAACGGTTCATAAGATTAACTTGTTTTGCAAGCGGTACATCGAGAAAAGAATCATCATTTTTATCAAACTTTTCAGACCTAGAGTCGCCGTGTAAATACAGCCCTGTACTCCACTTATTGTTTACTTTTGTATTAAAATGAGTATTTAATTCTACCCGAGCATTTGCAGCACCATAAGCATTTACAAACAAAGTATTATCTGTGTTCGGTTTTACCAGTTCTGCATTAATCTGTCCCGCAATACTTTCATAACCATTAACCACACTCCCTGCGCCTTTTGTTATTTGAATGCTTTCGACCCATGTTCCGGGAATAAAACTCAACCCAAAGGCTTGTGAAGCTCCACGAATGGAAGGAATATTCTCTGTAACAATTAATATATATGGGCTAGTTAAACCCAACATTTTTATTTGTCGCGTTCCTGTTACAGCATCGGCAAAATTCACATCTATAGATGGATTGGTCTCAAAACTTTCAGATAAGTTACAACAAGCCGCTTTTAGTAATTCGTCACTACTTACTGTTATGGTATTTTTGGCTTGTAAATACGATTTGGCTATCCCTTGTTTTCGTGAAGTTATAGTTATTTCTTCTAAATTACTCTTAGCCTGTAACTCATGTAAAATTGGTTTTGGACTTAGTACAGTTATTGTATCTGTAGCGTAACCGACATAACTAACGATTAACTTTGAGTATTCTTTTTTATATGGCAAACTAAAGTCCCCATCAAAATTGGTTACCGTTCCTACTTTAGTATTTAACCAGTAAACATTAGCGCCTGGCAATCCTATTTTCTCCTTTTTAGAGTGCTCTTCTATTATGGTTCCAGTTATGGTTTCCTGAGACAATAATACCATAGGTAACAATATTAAAGTGCATACTATTTTTTTCATATTTACACCGTTAAAATTGCTACTAATTGATTTTGCCTGACCTTGTTTGAAAGCATCCAATGTATTGGTAAAGCGTTTTGTATTTTTTTAATTAAAACAGACTGTATCTCTTCATTAAAAACCCTAAGCTTATCTAATTTAACCGCTGCTTTTAGACTGTTTTGTAATTTAATTTTATGTGTTATAAACCTTTTATAGCGACTAGAGCTTAAAGCCATAACTACGCATATGTATTCCATGTATTTAGTATTGATGATTTAATCCTTTTATATCCATTTTCTGCTCTATTTCGTTCAATTAAGCAAGAATTAAAAAGTGATTATAACATCAAATCAAAAACACATTATCCAGCAGTTGGATATTGAAGACTAAATTTGGTGGCGCATAATTTTTGTGAGGGTTTATTTGCTTTTGCAAATCCTCATAAAGCGCAATATAAGAATAGATTAATACTGAAACGAATTGTTTCTGACTGAAAATTAAGTCATTATAATTATTAGTTTGTAACTCATCCTGACCATGAATAACTTCCACGATGTCTTTACAACAATGCTTCTGTTTTTTAATATTTTTGTTTGTTCTTTCTGATGTGATACTACAATCATGTACTTCAGAAAAAATAGATACATCTATTAACCGATCTCCACAGTAATGCTTTTCAACAGTTATAGACATTGTAGAAAACAATATCAAAAGTGCCAAAGTAATAGAGAAAAGCTTTTGCAATACTTGTATCATAATTTTCAAATTTACAAAAAAAGGGTTCCCGAAAGTTATTTTACAAAATGATTAACATATTACTAATCTATTAAAATGTTTATTGGTTTTTCTTATGGTAGTAAAATGCAGGAAGCAATAGCAATAAAATTAATGGTTGTATTAAAAAGCGCCTAACGTTAAAAAACAAATAATAATCCTCTTGTTTTGGATTAATAACAAAATACAAAAACAGAGGAAGCAACCCGCAGTAAGCCAACGCATATATTAACACAGAAAACGTTACAACTCCTTTATCTTTAAAAAAGATTAATAATATAGTTAATGAAATGACCGTATTGATGAGATAACGTAAGCTTGTAAAAAAAGTAAGTTTAAAAACTTCTTGCCTAGGAGAATCTAGGTACAAATAATCATTTTGAAAAAACGTAAGATAGGGATCATAGAACAACTCAACTTCAAACAAACGAATTAAAGCGAGTAGACTAAACAACAAAAACAACCAAATGTATTTTATATACCTACCCATTATGTTTACTTATATTAGAAAATTTATTAACCCAAATCATCCATAATAGAAAAACCATACCATAAATAAACCCTGGAAAAATTACAGAATGTAATATTTCACTTCGCCATGGATAATGGTATAAACCGATGGATAATATCACTATTCGCAATAAATTCACCCCATAAATAATTAGACTTCCTATTACTATAAAAAGGACTGTCGTTTTTAGCTTTCCTGAAAAGGCTACAATAAATGAAATAAATAAGACTATAACACTTATTGAGTTACAGCCTTCGATTACTCGTGCTAAATACCTTCCTCTTACCAGTAATTTCATTGAAGGTTCATTAGGATGCGGTAAAACCTCAGAATGATAACCTATTAAATTTAAAAGGCACTCCGTTTGTCTTGCGACTACATTTGTAATATAATCTGGATAGTAATTAAACGCTTGAGGTAAATCTAAATATAATTTATACCCGAAAGACAAAACCACATAAACGAACAAAAATGTAACGATAAATTTTAATACGGTCTTATATTTTATTAAAAGCGCTTTCACTGTTCAATCTTAGAATAATAGATGTTAAATTTATACCAATTAAGGGGTTGAAATTACGCCTTTTTAAATACTTTTACCAAAATTTTTACAGCGATGATTTTAGAGACACTAAAACCACAAATAGAAGCCATTTTCTCCAACGCTAATAATTCGTTAAACGATAGCTTATTACAGATTTGTAAACTCTTAGAAACAAATGTAGATTATTACAATTGGGTTGGGTTTTATTTTAAAAACGGAGATAAAAATGAGCTCAAACTAGGCCCCTATGTTGGAGCACCAACAGACCATACTATTATTCCTTTTGGAAAAGGGATTTGTGGACAGGTAGCAGTTAGTAATGAAAATTTTGTAGTTCCAGACGTTACCGCCCAAGATAATTATATTGCTTGTAGTATTACTGTTAAGGCTGAAATTGTTATTCCTATTTTTGTAAATGGAGAAAACATAGGCCAAATAGATATTGAT
The DNA here is from genome assembly GCF_057219185.1 of Lacinutrix sp. YIN62. Classification (NCBI taxonomy): domain Bacteria; kingdom Pseudomonadati; phylum Bacteroidota; class Flavobacteriia; order Flavobacteriales; family Flavobacteriaceae; genus Lacinutrix; species Lacinutrix sp. YIN62. The sequence continues at coordinate 77,442 of NZ_JBXVVH010000015.1, read as the reverse complement.
TCCAATACTCCAAACCCATTTACAGAAGCCGATGAACGTTTTCTAGAATTTGTTTGTGAAAAAGTTTCTAAGCAGTTACAGTAATATGTTTTTCGTTACGACCAGCCTATTTACATAAAACCGAACACCGTTTAAACTCCTACTAACGATTGTTTTAAAAATCAATTAACAAATACAAGGCTTAAAGTTTCATTCTTTTTTATGAAGTTAAACTGTTAACAACTCGCTTTGTTTTAGTTAAAAAAAATCAACGGCTTTATAGGTTTTTAAATTTGGCAATTCATTACATTTGATGGCTTATTAACACAACTACAAATGAGCAACAACAAAACAATTAAATCTGCACTAATCTCGGTATTTAGTAAAGAAGGGCTAGCCCCCATAGTACACGAATTAAATGCACAAGGTGTTACTATTTATTCTACTGGAGGAACCGAAACATTTATAAACGACCTCGGCATAAAAGTAGTTCCTGTAGAAAACGTTACCTCCTATCCTTCTATTTTAGGAGGACGTGTAAAAACACTGCACCCTAAAGTATTTGGAGGCATTTTAAACCGTCAAAATCACGATGGTGACATTGCTGAGATGACAGAATTCGACATCCCTCAAATAGATGTCGTTATCGTAGATTTGTATCCTTTTGAAAAAACGGTGGCTTCTGGAGCCTCAAACCAAGACATTATTGAAAAAATCGATATTGGCGGTATTTCTTTAATTAGAGCTGCTGCAAAAAATTATGCCGATGTTATTTGCGTCTCTTCCGTTAATGATTATTCTGAATTTTTAGATTTAATTACAGAAAAAAAAGGAACGCTTTCTGAAGCAGACAGAAAAGGCTTTGCAGCAAAAGCGTTTAATGTCTCATCGCATTATGATTCTGCTATTTTCAATTATTTTAACAAAACAAATGATATTGCAGCCTTAAAAATAAGTAAAACGAATGGTAAAGCCCTTCGTTATGGAGAAAACCCGCATCAAAAAGGATATTTCTTTGGCGATTTTGATGAAATATTTACAAAACTACACGGAAAAGAATTAAGCTACAACAACCTCTTAGATGTTGATGCTGCTGTTAACCTAATGGATGAGTTTAAAAACGATGCTCCAACCTTCGCTGTTTTAAAACACAATAACGCCTGTGGATTAGCACAGCGAGATACGTTACATCAAGCCTATTTAGACGCTTTAGCAGGAGATCCGGTCTCTGCCTTTGGAGGGGTTTTAATTGCTAATTCTGAGATTGATATAAATACAGCGACAGAAATTCATAAATTATTTTGTGAAGTCGTTATAGCTCCTTCGTTTTCTAATGATGCCCTAGAGCTTTTAAAAGGTAAGAAAAACAGAATTCTATTAATTTTAAATGATATAGAATTAGCTCAAACGACCGTTAGAACTTGCTTAAACGGAATTTTAGTCCAAGACAGAAACAATATCACAGATTCTAAAGACAAACTAACACATGCGACCTCCTCTAAACCGACTCCAGAGGAATTAGACGATTTAATCTTTGCTTCCAAAATTTGCAAGCACACAAAATCGAATACAATTGTTTTAGTAAAAGGCAAGCAGTTATGTGCAAGTGGAACAGGGCAAACAAGCCGTGTAGATGCTTTAAACCAAGCCATACATAAAGCCCAATCTTTTAATTTTGATTTAAAAGGTAGTGTTATGGCTAGTGATGCTTTCTTCCCCTTTCCTGACTGTGTTGAGATCGCTGAAAAAGCGGGTATCAGCGCTGTTATACAACCAGGAGGTTCTATTAAGGATCAATTAAGCATCGACTATTGCAATGCTAATGATGTCGCAATGGTGTTTACTGGTACGCGTCATTTTAAACATTAATGGTATAAGTGATTTTACTTCATAAAAAAAAGCTTCAGAAAAAATACTGAAGCTTTTTTTATATCTTTTTTAAAACAGAAACATCCAAATCTCTGTTATGAATCGTAAATAATTCAGCATTAAAAATTTATACTATAACTAAATACAATTAACTCTTTTTTTTTCGTTAGTTTTATTACTTTTACACATTCTTATTAATAACTTTCTTTAATTACACACATAAGTATGGGATTTTTTGACTTCCTAACCGAAGAAATCGCAATAGATTTAGGTACGGCAAACACGCTAATTATTCATAATGACAAGGTTGTGGTAGATGCCCCATCCATTGTTGCTAGAGACCGTGTTTCAGGGAAGATCATTGCCGTTGGCCAAGAAGCCAATATGATGCAAGGGAAAACACATGAAAACATAAAAACTATTAGACCTCTAAAAGATGGGGTTATTGCTGATTTTGATGCTTCCGAGCAAATGATTAGTATGTTTATAAAAAATATTCCTGCCTTAAAAAAGAAATTATTCACCCCAGCTTTACGTATGGTTATATGCATTCCTTCTGGCATTACAGAAGTAGAAATGCGAGCCGTAAAAGAAAGTGCAGAACGTGTTAATGGAAAAGAAGTCCATTTAATTCATGAACCTATGGCTGCAGCTATAGGTATTGGAGTGGACATTATGCAACCTAAGGGAAATATGGTGGTAGATATAGGTGGTGGTACTACCGAAATTGCTGTAATAGCACTTGGAGGAATTGTTTGTGATAAATCTGTAAAAATTGCAGGGGACGTTTTTACCAATGATATTATTTACTATATGAGAACGCAACACAACTTATATGTTGGAGAGCGAACTGCAGAAAAAATTAAAATTCAAATAGGAGCAGCAACGGAAGATTTAGATCTTCCGCCAGAAGACATGAGTGTTCAAGGACGTGATTTATTAACTGGTAAGCCCAAACAAGTTCAAATATCTTACAGAGAAATAGCAAAAGCTTTAGATAAATCTATATTAAGAATTGAAGATGCTGTAATGGAAACCTTATCCCAAACACCACCTGAATTAGCTGCCGATATATACAATACAGGTATTTACCTTGCTGGCGGAGGATCCATGTTACGTGGTTTAGACAAACGCCTCTCTCAAAAAACAGATCTTCCAGTTTATATTGCCGAAGATCCCTTACGAGCTGTTGTTCGTGGCACAGGCATTACTCTAAAAAACATAACCAAATACAAAAGCGTGTTGATAAAGTAGCGCCCCGAATAATATGCAACAAATAGTAAACTTCATCATTAGAAATAAAGTCTTTCTATTATTTCTATTACTATTCTCAGTTTCTATTTTATTTACCATTCAATCTCACTCTTATCATAGGAGTAAGTTTATAAATTCTGCAAACTTTTTAAGCGGAGGGGTTTACAATGCATCAAATAATATTAGTGATTATTTTGGTTTAAGGCAACAAAACAGACTCCTGCAAGAAGAAAACAACAGACTTAGATCAATTATTTATAATACTGAAACTATTTTAGATACAGCATATATTGATACCACTTCCTTTAATAAAAAATATAAGTTTGTTCCCGCTCAAGTTATAAAAAACAGTTATACACAAACGAACAATATACTTACCATTAACAAAGGCAGCAATGACAGTATTAAATTAGATTTAGGCGTTATTACATCTAAAGGAATTTTAGGTATAGTAGAAAACACCAATGCTAATTACGCTACCGTTATATCTATTTTAAATACAACAAATAGTATTAGCGCACAATTAAAGAATACAAATCACTTTGGGAGTTTAAAATGGAACGGCAATTCAGAAAAACACATACAACTAACTGATGTTCCAGAGATTGCTCCAGTAGCCAAGGGAGATACGATAATAACTTCTGGTCGGTCTGATATTTTCCCTAAAGGCGTCCCTATAGGTATTGTTAGCGATTTCAAATTAGATAATGCCGAAAATTATTATGAAATAGAAGTTGCGCTCTTTAATGATATGACAAATATAGAACATGTATACATTATTGAAAACAAAGATGCCAAAACAATCAAGGACTTAATAGACCAAACCAATGAATAGTCTTTTATCTATACATACTGTTAGATTTATCATCTTGATTCTTACTCAAGTTTTAATATTAAATCACATTAACTTCCTTGGTTATATTAACCCTTATCTATATATACTATTCATTATTCTATATCCGGTAAAAAACAACCGCATGTTATTTATTTTTTTAAGTTTTCTTTTAGGCTTATCAATAGATATGTTTATGGATTCTGGAGGCGTCTATGCCGCCGCTGCGCTAACCATTGCTTACGTTAGACCTGTCGCTTTAAAGTTTAGTTTCGGTACCGTTTATGACCATCAAACTATAAAGTTTGGAACTATAAATTTAGGCCAAAGAATAGTATACATTGCTATTCTAACAACAATACACAACTTTATTTTATTCTCACTTGATATTTTTAACTTTTCTAAAATAATTTTAATTCTTAAAAACACGTTATTCTCAAGTATCTTTACAATAGTATTATGTGTATTAATATCTATAATTTTTAGTAGCGTTAATAAAAAATGAGAAAAATTTTACTTTTCCTTTGTGTTGTACTCGTAGGAGTCGTATTTACTGCAAGACTATTTTATTTACAGGTATATGCATCCGATGTTTACGACCCATTAGATGATAATGCCATTAGAAAAGTTTATGATTACCCCAAACGTGGTTTTGTTTATGATAGAAACGGAAAACTATTAGTTTCCAACCAACCCTCGTATGACGTTATGGTTATTCCACGAGAAGTAGAACCTTTGGACACTTTGGAATTTTGCAGCCTTTTAAAGATTGATAAAACTCAATTTTTAAAAAAATATAACAAAGCAAAACATTACTCTTCAAGGCTTCCTTCTGTATTTGTATCACATTTATCCAAAGAGGATTATGCTGTGTTACAAGAAAAAATGCGTAAATATGACGGGTTCTATATTCAAAAACGCTCGCTACGACAATATGTTACTAACATAGGTGCTAACGTATTAGGAGACATTGGCGAAGTTAATGATAAAAACATACAAAAAGATCCCTATTACAAAAAAGGGGATTTAATAGGCAAACAAGGTGTAGAAGATTCTTATGAAAAAACATTAAGAGGTCGAAAAGGGATTAAATTCATTCAAAAAGATAGATTTAATAGAGATATTGGCCCTTTTAAAAATGGTACTTTAGACACCTTACCAAAAGCGGGAAAAGATATCAAGATTACTATAGACGCCACATTACAAGCTTATGGAGAAACCCTTATGCAACACAAACGCGGTGGTGTTATAGCCATTGAGCCTAGTAGTGGAGAAATTTTAGCTATGATAGCAGCTCCTACCTATAACCCTAATGATTTAGTAGGTAGAAACCGCTCAAAAAACTACACAAAACTACATAGAGACTCCATCTCTAGACCTCTTTTTAATAGAAGTATTCAAGGAGTTTATGAACCTGGCTCTCCATTTAAGCTAATGAATGCCTTGATAGGCTTACAAGAAAATGTAATTAACACTTCTGAAAAAATAACCTGTTATGCTGGTTATAAATACGGAAATAGATTTATGAAATGTCATTGCGTCTCTGGCGCTAGAAATGACATGTCTAAAGGCATAGAAGAATCTTGTAATGCGTACTTCGCAACAGTATATAGACGTATTTTAGATAAAACAGGCTCTGCATCTGAGGGAATAAATAACTGGAGTAAGCATGTAAAAAGTTTTGGCTTAGGCAATTATTTAGACAACGACTTATCGGTTGGTCAACCAGGTAGAATTCCAGATAGAGCATATTATAAAAAACAATATCCCAATCGTTTTTACGCCACTTACACCATCTCTAATGCCATTGGCCAAGGCGAAGTAGCCACAACTCCAATACAACTCGCTAATATGGTAGCAGCCATTGCTAACCGCGGTTTTTATTATACACCACATATCATAAAATCTATTGAAGACGAAACGCTTCCTAAAAAATTCACAACCCCAAAGCATACGTCTATAGATACGGAACATTTTGAACCTGTTATAGACGGCATGTTTGAAGTATACAAAAAAGGAACTGCAAAGTCACTTCAGGTAAAAGGGATTGATATTGTAGGAAAAACAGGAACTGTTGAAAATTATATTAAAATTGACAGCGTACGTACTCAACTTACAGATCATTCAATCTTTGTCGCTTTTGCCCCTAAAGACAATCCTAAAATTGCCATTGCTGTATTTGTTGAAAACGGGTACTGGGGAAATCGATTTGCAGGAAAAATAGCTAGCTTAATGATTGAAAAATACTTAAAAGGAACAATAACTAGAACCGATTTAGAACACTGGCTTCTAACCCATAGTTTAGAGAATGAATATGCAAAACCGTACTCTAAAAAACCCTTTAAAATAAACGGCCAAGCACAATTACAAGTTATACCCATGCCCAATGAGACAAACCGATAGACATTTTAAATTTGATTGGGTTACTATTTTACTTTTCTTTGCTTTAGTCTCTTTTGGTTGGCTTAATATTTTATCGGCGTCTCAAACAGGAGAAACCATTGAGTATTTTGGCTTTTCCGAACCTTATAGTAAACAATTAATATTTATAGGGCTTACCTTATTTTTAATCATTATAATATTATCTATAGATTCCAAATTCTATGAACGCTTTTCCAGTGTAATCTATTTAGTCTCTTTAATATCCCTTTTAGGCCTATTTCTATTTGGTAAAAATATAAATGGCGCTACTTCATGGTATGCCATAGGCTCTATGACTTTACAACCTAGTGAATTTGCCAAAGCAGCTACAGCTTTGGCCTTAGCAAAATATATAAGCGACTTACAAACGGACATAAAACGTCTTGAAGATCAAATAAAGTTATTTATAATTTTAAGCATTCCTGCACTCCTAATTTTACTTCAAAAAGATGCTGGGAGCACATTGGTCTATGCTTCATTTTTCTTTGTATTATATAGAGAAGGCCTTCCTAAAATATATCTTATTATTAGTTTTTTAATTGTTTTACTTTCCATTTTCGCTCTTAAATTTGGCGTTTTAATAACAGCTTCAATTGTTTTAATTATTATAATAGTCCGCCACTATACCAGAGTAAAAAAACCAAGCATTATCCAGCCTTTTTTCACTTTTTTAATTGCTGTAATCATTTCATTTGGGATCAAATATACCTTCAATCATTTACCTGTTCATCAGAAAGATAGAATAACAATTTGGCTTCGTCTAGAGAAAGATCCTTTAAAGCTAGAGAAAATGAAAAAAACAGCCGCTTATAACCTCAACGAATCTGAGAAAGCAATTAGTTCTGGTGGATTTAAAGGCAAAGGGTTCTTAGAAGGCACTAGAACAACTGGTAAATTTGTTCCCGAACAGCATACAGATTATATATTTAGTACGGTAGGTGAAGAATGGGGTTTTGTAGGTTCGTTTTTGGTCGTATTATTTTTTATACTTTTAATACTAAGAATATTACATCTTTCAGAACTTCAAAAGTCTCAATTTAGCCGCGTTTATGGCTATTCGGTAGCCTCTATATTTTTCCTTCATTTTATGATTAATATTGGTATGGTTATGGGTTTAATTCCTACTATAGGTATCCCGTTACCCTTTTTTAGCTATGGAGGCTCTGGCCTTTGGGGGTTTACTATTTTATTATTTATCTTTATTAAATTAGATTCCAACAGAATTAACCAATGGTAGAATAAAATAGCATAACTAGTATTTACAAAGCCATTATGTACATTAATAGATTAAACTGTTTCAAATGAAAATTATTATTCAATTTCTTTTCTCCATTCTTTTATTCACTAGTTATTCTAATGCTCAGACAAGCAATAACGAAGAAAGCGTTACGTTTAAAACTAAAGACAGTGTGATAATTCATGCTACTTTTGCTTTATCTAAAATCACTAAAAACGAGAAAGTACCGGCCTTAATACTAATTCATCAAGGTGGATCTTCTCGAAATGAATGGAAAGCCCTACCGCTATGGAATAATTTATTAGATGCTGGCTATGCGCTTCTAGCTTATGACATTAGAACTCATGGCACATCAGGAAAAGATAATGGCGATCTTAACAATTTATTTAACAACCCAAATCGTGCGCCTTTAGATTTATTAGCTGCTATCGATTTCTTAGAAAACAAAACAAATATCGATTCAAAGCATATAGGTATTATAGGCGCTTCCATTGGAGCCAATTTGGCTTGTGTAGCTTCGGCTTCAAAAAACTACAACATACAGTCTATAGTTTCTATTTCTTCAAAAACAGATGCAGTTCAAAACCTCGGTGGCTCTAACCAAAAACTAATCTTTAATAACGCTTTTTATATTGCTTCTGAAAAAGAACAAGAGGGGAAACGAGCACAATGGGCGAATGATTTATATGCATTGACGGAAGGCTATAAAAAAGTAATTATAGCCGATGGTAACAAACATGGTTCTTTTATACTTCGAGGAAACATTGCATTACAATTAGAAATACTAAACTGGTTTAAAACAACCATATAAACAAGACCTCCTGTTACGCCAAAGAAGCTCTTTTATTTTTTCAACTCAAGTTTTTCAGCAAAATAATCACAAAAATCTTTCATTGTAGCTGTCATTCGCTCGTCTTGCGTGGCCTTATTAAAAGTATCACTCATCGCAACTAATGTTTGATGAAAAAACACTTTCATTTCATCTACTGGCATATCTTTTGTCCAAAGGTCTATCCGCAAGGATTCTTGCTTTTTAGAATCCCAAACCGAAAGCATCATCGCTTTAGCTTCTTCATTATCAATCCCACCATCTTGTGCGGTCCAACTTAAATGCTCAGGAATACGATTCTCATCCAATTCTACATTCAATTTTATTTCAGATTTTATATTTGCCATTATCTACGCGGTTTAAATTTTGCTTTATTAAAAATATTTTCTGGTGTTTCGTTTAGCATATCTTGCAAACTAACATCATTGTTCTCCATATATGCTTTAACGATTTGCCAACCTATATACGCTCCTATTCTCCCTGGAGATTCTTTATCTATTTCTTCCAAATAAAATTTGGAAAAAGGTGCTGGATTAATAAAACGATTGGGTAAATTAGAATCCGTACTATATAGCAGTTCTTTGTCTACAAAATAACGCCATATATATTCTTCATTTACACGTGACCAATCTAACTGAGCTTTTGTATACCCTATTTTTTCAGCATCGGTTTTAAATGGGATCACTTGATCTTTAAAATACAAAACCTTACCAGCATAGATAAACTCATCAAGCAGAGTTCTACGCTTAGGCTGATAGATATACTTTTCGGCATACTTAGTGGCTAAATCTACCACAATTTGATCTCGCCTCATACCACTTCTAATATAATTTTGTATTCCTTCATAAAAGTAATGATTATCACCTAAGTAGGTATCTAAAGAAATTAGCGCTATAGTATCGGTTACAATCACTTTATTTCTATAATCGACATATGAAGTTGTGGTAATTACACGAGGCAAATGAAACGTTTTAAAATAATACTTCAAGTGCTTGAATAGTTTTTCTATCTCTTGTGTTTCTTCCGTAAAATCTTTAAACGTTTTCTGTGTTTCATTATACAGTTGTATCTGTAAAGTATCTTGTTTTTGTGCTATCCAAAAAGAGTCTTTATATTTTTTGGGAAACATAAAAGGAAAACGTGCTTTCAACTTTGGCAACTCAGTTACCGAGGCATCTGCAAAGGCCAAATCAAAACGATCTAGTACAACATTTGCTTCAACTTTTGCGATTTCAGCTTCTTTCTTATTCTCTTTACCACAAGATGCAAGGGTAGAAACAATTAAAAAGTAAAGAATATACGTTTTCATCAATTATAAATTATTATTTAAGATTATTTGTAACACTATATCTGTTCACCGCTTTTTAGAGACAAATCCTGGACTACTTTTAGCACATAAACTTGGCGTCTCTTAATTTTCATACTTAAAGTGTTTCCTTTATTTTTGTTAAGCAAAGGTACTATTCTTTGTGCTAAATTCTTAAAAAATGCAAACAGAAAAAATTGTTGATTATATTGTAGATTGGTTGAAAAATTATGCGATTAAGGCTAAAGTTAATGGTTTTGTTATTGGTATTTCTGGCGGTATAGATTCTGCAGTAACCTCTACACTTTGCGCAAAAACAGGTTTAGATGTACTATGCGTTGAGATGCCCATTCATCAAGCCGAGAGTCATGTCTCCCGTGCTCACGAACACATTAAACAATTAAAAGCACGTTTTAATAATGTTACTGCGGTTAGCGCTGATCTAACTCCTGTTTTTGAAACGTTTAAAACAAAAGTTTCTACAGATGGCAATCCAGAAGTTCTAGCTATGGCTCTAGCAAATACAAGGGCTCGCTTGAGAATGACTACCTTATATTACTATGCTGGCCTAAAAGGACTGCTTGTTGCTGGCACAGGTAATAAAGTTGAAGATTTTGGTGTAGGCTTTTATACTAAATACGGCGATGGTGGTGTAGATTTAAGTCCTATCGCAGACTTGTTTAAATCTGAAGTTTATGCGCTGGGTAACATTTTAAAAGTCCCAGATACCATAATGAACGCTGTTCCTAGCGATGGGTTGTTTGGTGACACTAGAAGTGATGAAGACCAATTAGGAGCTTCCTATCCAGAATTAGAATGGGCTATGAAAATGGACGAAACAAAGCATACCGAAACGGATTTTACAGGAAGAAAAAAAGAAGTATTTAAAATATACAAACGCTATAATAACTCCAATAAGCATAAGATGAACCCCATTCCTATTTGCGAAATTCCTAAAGATTTCAAGGAATAATTAAACATATCTCTAAAATCACTACCTTTACAAGGCTTTTTATTTATCTATTTATGGTTATATTTAAAGAACCATATCTTTAAACTTATAAATTATGATCAAACTATTAGTCGTGGATAAACATCCTATTGTAAGAAAAGGGCTAGAGTTGATATTTGGCGTTTCTCAAAAAATTAACTTTAAAGGAAGCGTAGAAGATGGCGAAGCTATTTTCGATTTTATCAAAAAGACCCCGGTAGATGTTATAGTCACTGAGATTGACCTTCCCAAATTAAATGGCATTACAGCTTTAAGGCGCTTAAAGAAAGATTTTTCAAAAACAAAGGTTATTATATACAGTGCCCAACCCGAATCTATTTATGCAGTTAGTGCCTTGAAAGCTGGTGCTCTTGGGTATGTCTCCAAAACAGCAGAGGTTACAACCCTTGAAAATGCAATTGTTAAAGTAAATAACGGCGATGTGTATTTAAGTCAAGAACTCACAAAGCGCATGGCTATGGGAACAAAAGCTAATCCGTTTTACAAAAAACTATCTACCAGAGAGGTTGAAGTTTTAAAACTATTATCATCTGGTAAACGAAATAAGGAAATTGCAGAAGAGTTAAGTATTAACGAAAAAACAGTAAGCACATACAGAGCGCGTTTAATGACAAAATTAAATGTGACAAATTTGGTAGATTTAGTGAGTCAAGCAAATCAATTAAAATTGCAAAACGCGTTTTAATTTCCTAGAAAGCAAGTTTTTAAGCTTATTATAATCCATAACTTCTTCTAGCACCTCTCTGTTAACCATATTTTTTTGGCCTAGCGTCTTATCCTTAAAACCAACGACTTTTTGATCTATAAGATGGCATCTTAAACTTAAAATAGTTTCGCTTGTTAATTGTGCTATCGTCTCTTTTTTGGCCTTCGGAAAAATATTTTTCCGTTCCCAATCAGATAAAGCGTAACGTTCATCATCCATTAAAATAGAGGTCACTTCTAAAGCAATGTCTTGGTCTACAATATTTATAAAATTATCTAACTCAAAATCAGGATTCTGATTAAGTGTCTCTATTATTTTATAATAAATACTTTTAAATTGTGTGTTAGAAAATTCCATTTCATCATCTTGAAGGTCCAAGAATACTTTTTCAAACACTTTTGCTTGATGTATTACAGGTTCTAAGACTAATTCCCCTTTTTCATTTTCTTTCAAAACCAAATCCTCAAAATCTTGTGCGGTATTTCCATAAAGCAACAATACTTCTATAATTTTTCGTTCTAAAACATATTGTACATTTACTCTTTTTACGGGCTCTTGATTTTTTATTACTTCAAATGTTTTTTGTTCTTTTTGTGCCGTTTTAGCATGGTCCTCAGTCTCTTTTTTATTTATTTGAGCTAAAGTAGAAAACAAGACATCTTCACTAATGTCCATTATTCTTGCACATTCTTGAATATAAATTTCTTTTTTAATACGGTCTGGAATCTTAGAAATACTATTAATAATATCTCTAATTGTATCGGCCTTTTTTATAGGATCATTTTTTGAATCTTCATAGAGAACTGAAGCTTTAAATTGTATAAAGTCTTTTGTGTTTTGTTCAAGGTACAAATTTAATTCGTCTAAAGTATTCTGCTTAGCAAAACTATCTGGATCTTCGCCTTCTGGGAAAGTACAAACCTTAACATTCATCCCTTGTTCCAGGATTAAATCGATCCCTCGAAGTGAAGCTCTCATTCCTGCAGCATCACCGTCAAAAAGCACCGTAATATTCTTAGTTAAACGATTTATTAATCGTATTTGATCGCTTGTTAGCGCTGTTCCAGACGAAGACACTACATTATGAACCCCCCTTTGATGAAACTGAATAACGTCGGTGTAACCTTCTACTAAATAACAATTATCTTCTTTAGCAATACTTTGCTTAGCGTGATATATTCCATATAACACCTTGCTTTTATAGTAAATCTCACTCTCAGGAGAGTTTAAGTACTTTGCCGCTTTTTTATCATTAATTAAGATACGACCTCCAAATCCTAATACACGGCCACTCATACTTTTTATAGGAAACAAAACACGCCCTTTAAAACGATCGAAATGCCTTTCTCCTTTAACTATAGTTAACCCTGTACCTTCTAAAAACGTTAAGTTATAATTCTTTTTTAAAGCCTCATCTGTAAAGGCACTCCATTCATCGAGAGCGTATCCTAAATCAAATTTCTTTATCGTTTCTAAAGTAAACCCACGCTCTTTAAAGTAACTCAAACCTATCGCTTTTCCTTGATCGGTTTTATGCATTATATTTTGAAAATACGTATTAGCATATTCGCTAACTAAATACAAACTTTCTCTTTTATCGGCAGCTACCTTTTGTGCATTGGATTGCTCTGTTTCTTCAATTTCTATATTATATTTCTTTGCTAAATATTTTATAGCTTCTGGATAGGTAAAATGTTCGTGCTCCATTAAAAAGGCAACCACATTCCCTCCTTTTCCACTAGAAAAGTCCTTCCATATTTGCTTTACAGGAGAGACCATAAAGCTGGGAGAGCGTTCATCACTAAAAGGACTTAAGCCTTTAAAACTACTTCCAGACTTCTTTAGTTGGACAAAATCACCTATAACCTCCTCCAAACGAGCCGTTTCAAATACTTGATCTATCGTAGACTTAGATATCAATTTAAAAAATATTTATAATTAAAATAGCACTTAAAAAACGCTTCCTTTACGTTTCTTTTCACTTTGTAAATGTACTATAATTCAAATTCTCTTGAAAATTCTATGCCTTTCTATATTTTACAACAATTCCTTTTCCTATATATAGTATTAGTAATTATCCATTTAAAATAAATCCTCTTCAAGTAACATCAATATAATTAAACCCATTTTTAGGATTCATTATTTGAATGTTTAGCACTTGAAAAACGACACCTTAACCAAAAACCGCTCAATTTTACTTAATTTCGCAGAATGGTAAAAGAAATTCAACTTCGTATTGCATTAAAAGATGAAGAACGTAACGATATATTAATAATAAAAGCAGCGCATTATTTAGATATTGCTAAAGAAGATATTACTGGAATAAAAATACTTCGAAAATCTATTGATGCACGAAAGCCTAAAATTATTTTCAATTATAAAATAGCAGTTTACATAAAGGAAGCTTTACCTAAACAATCTGAATATCAATTTAACTATAACGATGTATCTAAAGCAAAACCAGTACACATTATTGGCTTTGGCCCAGCTGGAATGTATGCTGCTTTACGCTGTATAGAGTTAGGCTATAAACCTATTGTTTTAGAACGCGGTAAAAATGTACAAGACAGACGCCGTGATTTAAAGGCCATAAACCAAGACCACTTTGTAAATGAAGATTCTAATTATTGTTTTGGTGAAGGTGGAGCAGGTACTTATAGCGATGGAAAATTATATACCCGAAGTTTAAAACGAGGAGATGTTCGCAGGATTTTTGAAAACCTCGTATATCATGGTGCCACAGAACAAATTCTAATAGATGCCCACCCACATATAGGCACCAACAAATTACCCAAAATCATTCAAAATATTCGTGAGAATATTCTAAAATATGGTGGAGAAGTACATTTTGAAACACGGGTTGTCGATTTCGATATTAAAAATGCTAGCATTAAATCCTTGATCTTACAAAACGGGAATACATTAGATACAGAGCGTGTTATATTAGCAACAGGGCATTCTGCAAGAGATATTTTCCATTTACTAAACCGTAAAAATATAACTATAAAATCTAAATCCTTTGCTATGGGTGTTCGTGTGGAACATCCGCAGCATATTATAGATTCAATACAATACCATTGTACAGAGAATCGTCATGAATTATTACCAGCAGCAGCTTACAGTTTGGTACAACAAGTCAATGAACGCGGCGTCTATTCTTTCTGTATGTGTCCTGGCGGCTTCATTGTACCTGCTGCAACAGCAAATGGAGAGGTTGTAGTTAATGGTATGTCTCCCTCTCGCAGGAATAACAAATTTGCAAATTCGGGTATTGTGGTTGAGATAAATGCTGAAAAAGATTTAAAAAAATACGAGCACTATGGCGAATTAAAGGGGCTTGAATTTCAAAAAGACTTAGAACGTTTAGCCTTTACTGCTGGCGGAAGAAGTCAGGTTGCTCCCGCACAAAGGTTAACCGATTTTGTGGAGGGCCGTTTATCTAATACCCTAAATGAAACCTCATATCAACCAGGATTAAAATCGGCGCCATTACACTCATTACTTCCTAAATTGATTGGTAGCCGTTTACGAAAAGGATTTAATGCCTTTGGTAAAAAAATGAAAGGCTATTATACAGAAGAAGCAAATATTGTGGGCGTAGAATCTAGAACTTCATCACCAGTAAGTATTCCAAGAAACGAAACATTAAAACACCCACAAATCTCAAATCTTTTCCCTTGCGGTGAAGGTGGTGGGTATGCAGGAGGTATTATATCGGCAGCAATGGATGGTGAACGTTGTGCTGAAGCAGCAGTAGTTAACCTCTAAAAACGCCTCTATAAAAATCAATATGAATTTAAGTCAGGCTTTAATTCACACAAAACCCATGAACATTACCCTTTTCAATAAAATAATCTTCGATTTTTTTTAAAGATATTATTCCTATTTTTGCAGCATTAAATAAAAAAACAAATTAATGAACGCATATATATTCCCTGGTCAAGGAGCTCAATTTTCAGGAATGGGCTTAGACTTATACGAAAACTCACCTGAAGCACAACATTTATTCGAAAGTGCTAATGAAATTTTAGGATTTAACATTACAGACATCATGTTTGAAGGTACTCCTGAAGCCTTAAAAGAAACTAAAGTAACACAGCCAGCCATTTTTTTACATTCTGTAATACTAGCCAAAACATTAGGAGACTCCTTTAAACCTGATATGGTTGCAGGTCATTCTCTTGGAGAACTTTCTGCCTTAGTTGCTAACGGCGTATTGACCTTTGAAGACGGTTTAAAGTTAGTCGCGCAACGTGCGCTTGCGATGCAAAAGGCTTGTGAAAAAAAACCTGGCACAATGGCTGCCGTTTTAGGATTAGAAGATGCTATTGTTGAAAAAGTATGCGCTGACACAGCAGGCATTGTTGTTCCTGCAAACTACAACTGCCCAGGGCAATTGGTTATTTCAGGAGAAATAGAAGCTATAAATATTGCTTGCGATAGCCTAAAGGAAAAAGGCGCGCGTCGTGCATTAGTATTACCCGTTGGAGGAGCATTTCATTCTCCATTAATGGAACCCGCACGTGAAGAATTGGCTACAGCTATAGAAAATACACATTTCAATAAGCCTAACTGTCCTATATACCAAAATGTAACAGCTAGCGCAATAATAGACGAAACTAATATTAAAGCGAACTTAATCTCTCAGCTTACAGCACCTGTACGCTGGACACAATCCATACAGCAAATGATTACCGATGGTGCAACTTCATTTACCGAAGTAGGCCCTGGAAAAGTACTGCAAGGATTGGTTAGAAAAATAAACAGAGAAGTACAAACAACTTCTGCAACTTCAAAATAAATCTTAATGAATTCTAGAATTCTTTTTATAAGTTCCCTAATCGTTTTTAATATCGTATTAGATCAATTATCGAAACTTTGGGTTAGAGCCGAGGTTGTTTTTGGAAGTAGAAAAGAGCTCTTAGGGCAATACCTTTCATTGCACAATGTAGAAAATGACGGTGCTTTTTTAGGATTAGGAGGCGATTTTAACCCTATACTCAAAATAGTATTACTTAATGTATTACCCATAATTGTTTTAGCATTTGTACTTATTCACCTTTTTAGAGACAAAACCTTAGACCGTTTATCTATTATTGGTTTTTCATCTATTGTAGGAGGAGGTATTGCGAATATATACGACAGAATACTTTACGGATCTGTAACCGATTTTCTACACATAGATTTAGGTGGTGTTTTTAGAACAGGTATTTTTAACCTTGCAGATGTTTCCGTAATGGTTGGGATGGGATGCTTATTACTATCTAATTTTAGAAACAAAAAAAATAAAACGGAAAAAGTTACGCTATAAAACGCTATCATTGCATTGGCTTTTTAAAGTTAAATTCCCAATTAAAATTATAATTAAGAGTTCGATAAACCATCGAGCTCTTATTATTTATAACACGCCCTCTTTTAATTACAATATCTTTTATCTAAAGAACAATCTTTAATTTACTATATGCGTATTCCGCTAACTACCATCTCTTAAATAACTAAATACCATAAGAATACAAAAAACTCATTAATAACATTATAACTTTTGCTGCCATTGCCAAGCTGAAAGCATCGCATCATCCAATGATAATTCAGCACGCCATCCTAGAACAGTATTAGCTTTTGTAGTATCGGCATAAGCAGAGACCACATCCCCTTTTCGGCGATTTACAACTTTATAGTTTAGCTTTTTATTTGCAACACGTTCAAAAGATTGGATAACCTCTAAAACAGAACTCCCTGTTCCTGTCCCTAAATTAAAAACCTCATAATTAGATTCATTGTTATCCTTCAATAACCGTTGTAATGCAATAACGTGTGCTTTTGCCAAATCCACAACATGAATATAATCTCTAATACAAGTGCCGTCTACCGTTGGATAATCATTTCCAAATACCGATAATTCCGATCGTATACCAATACCCGTTTGTGTTATATATGGCACTAAATTTTGCGGTACACCTATGGGCAATTCTCCTATCATTGCAGATTGGTGAGCTCCTATAGGATTAAAATACCGTAAAGCTATAGCTTTAAAATTAGGAATGGCCTTACAACTGTCTCTAATAATATCCTCGCCTATCTTTTTTGTATTACCATAAGGGGATTCCGCAGATTTAGTTGGCGCTTCTTCTGTTATAGGCATAATACTAGCTTGTCCATAAACCGTACATGAGGAACTAAAAATAAAATGAGCATGCTTCAAGTTTGTAAGTGCTTGTAAAACATAAATCAAAGTATTAATATTATTCTCATAATACATCAAAGGCTTTTCTACACTCTCTCCTACAGCTTTACTTGCTGCAAAATGAATAACACCTTCTATATCTTTATGCTCGTTAAAAAAGGCTTGCACCTTTTCTTTTACCTTTAAATCTAATGACACAAAAGTAGGTTGCTTTCCTGTAATTGTAGTAATGCCATCCAAAACGTCTGTTGATGCATTAGACAAATCATCGATTATAACAACATCATATCCCGAATTCTGCAACTCTACAACAGTATGAGAACCTATAAACCCCAGCCCTCCTGTTACTAATATTTTCATATTCTCAAATATTTTTCTAATTAAAAAAGGAAAACACAGTATAAATTTGTGCAACACAACAAATAAAGCACTCTGACAGAGAGTGCTTATTAAATTTGTATTTACTAGTTTCTTTTAAGAGTCTATTTTACAACAGCTTTAAGAAACACTAATTATTACTCACAAAATCAATCACTGTTTGCGCTATAAAATTAATTTGCTCATCGTCTAGCTCTGTATGCATGGGTAAAGAAAGAACCTCTTTCACCAATTGATTCGTTACCGTAAAGTCTTCTTCCTTATAGCGAGAGTCTAAATATGCTTTTTGTTTATGCAATGGAATTGGATAATACACCCCACAAGGAATCCCTTTATCATTTAAATGTTTTACCAAAGCATCGCGATGTCCTCCTTTTATTTTTAATGTATATTGGTGAAATACATGGTATGTGTAAGTTTCACTTAGCTCTCCATTTATTGTTTTAGGTGTTATAATATTAGGATGATTCTCGAACGCTTTATTATACTTTATTGCTGCATTTCGTCTTGCACTGTTATATGCATCTAAATGCGGTAATTTTGCATCTAAAACTGCTGCTTGAATAGAATCTAATCGCGAATTCACTCCTACAACATCATGGTGATAACGCTCGTACATCCCATGATTAACAATACCTCTAATGACATGAGCTAGATCATCATCATTAGTAAAAATAGCACCTCCATCGCCATAACATCCTAAGTTCTTTGATGGAAAAAAGGATGTAGAAGCTACATGACCCATAGTTCCAGACATAACGTCTTTACCATTGCTATACTTATATTTTGCACCAATCCCTTGTGCATTGTCTTCTATAACAAATAAGTTATGCGTTTTAGCAATCTCCATTAAAGCTTCCATATTAGCACATTGTCCAAATAAATGTACAGGTACTATTGCTTTCGTTTTAGGTGTAATCGCATTTTTTACCGCCTCTATATCTATATTAAAGGTTTCTGGATCTACATCTACAAGAACTGGTGTTAAATTTAACAGTGCAATAACCTCTACTGTTGCAGCAAAAGTAAAATCGGCTGTTATTACCTCATCTCCTGGCTTTAAGCCAAGTCCCATCATCGCTATTTGTAGCGCATCTGTACCATTAGCACATGGAATAACATGCTTTACGTCTAAATAATCTTCAAGATTTTTTTGAAATTGATGAACCTTTGGTCCATTTATAAATGCAGTGTTTTCTATAACCTCCTGTATAGAATCGTTTACAACATCTTTTATGTTTGCGTATTGACCTTTAAGGTCTACCATTTGAATTTTTTTCATACCCAACGAAATTACAAAATTCATAAATGTTAAACAATGAATTATGTATTTTAGCACAAACGTTTTTTAAATTAAATATGCTTTACTCTTTAGGAATACACCTTGCTAATTTGGGTCTAAAATTTATTTCACCTTTTAACCACAAGATAAAACTTGGCGTAGAAGGTCGTAACAATACCTTTAAAGTTCTAGAAAACAAGCTTTGCAAAACAGACAAAACATTATGGTTTCATTGCGCATCGCTAGGAGAATATGAACAAGGGCTTCCTGTTTTTTCTGAAATACGACAGCGTTACCCAAACCATAAAATCGTGCTTACTTTTTTTTCGCCTTCTGGTTATGAAATAAGAAAAAACACCCCCATTGCAAATATCGTTACCTATTTACCGCTAGACACCGTAAAAAATGCTAAACGTTTTTTAGATCTTGTGAATCCAGAACTCACTGTTTTTGTAAAGTATGATATTTGGCCTAATATTTTAAATGAATTAAAAAATAGAGCTTTAAAAGCGATCTTAATTTCTGCAAACTTTAGAAATAGTCAACCCTTTTTTAAATGGTATGGAAAAAATTCTAAGAATGCCTTATTTGCATTTCAACATATTTTCACACAAAATAATAGTTCAAAAAAATTATTAGAAAATATTGGCTATAATACTGTAAGTGTTTCTGGAGACACACGTTTTGATAGAGTAACCCAACAACTACAGCAAAATAACACGTTAGACTTTATAGCGGCCTTTAAACAGGATGCCCTATGCATTGTTATAGGTAGCTCTTGGCCAGAAGACGAAAAACTCATTGTCAAATACATTAATGATAAAGCCAAAAACAATACTAAATTCATTA
The DNA here is from genome assembly GCF_057219185.1 of Lacinutrix sp. YIN62. Classification (NCBI taxonomy): domain Bacteria; kingdom Pseudomonadati; phylum Bacteroidota; class Flavobacteriia; order Flavobacteriales; family Flavobacteriaceae; genus Lacinutrix; species Lacinutrix sp. YIN62. The sequence continues at coordinate 57,304 of NZ_JBXVVH010000015.1, read as the reverse complement.
TTGCACCTCATAACATAAAGCCGAATCAAATTCAAGATTTAAAAACGAGTATTTCTAAACAATGCATTTTATTTTCCGAAAAGAAAAACATTGATTTAAGCCTTTATCAAGTACTCATATTAGACACCATCGGTTTACTTAGCAAAGTATATAATTATGCCGATATCGCATATATTGGAGGAGCTATGGGAAAAACAGGGCTACATAACACATTAGAAGCAGCCATCTTTGGAATCCCTATTATAATAGGAGCTAATCATAAAAAATTCCCTGAAGCACAAGCTATGATTGATCGTAAAGGACTGGTTTCCATATCAAATCAAAAACAATTAAATGAGATTCTTAATGACTTCACTACAGACACAAACAAGCGTCTTTCTTACGGCCTGCAAAACAGAAATTACATAAAAGAAAATGAGGGCGCCGTCATCCAAGTACTTGATTATTTGCGTATTTAGACTATAATATCGGTATATTATCGATGAAATGTTAAAATTCGTTAAAAAAAAACGCGGATTTTAATTTTCAAAATATTAATTTCACGCCGTATTTAAAAATCAAACCAATGAAAAAATTATTTGTAAGCACTGCCTTATTATTGGCATTAAGTGTATCCCTTACTTCTTGTAGAGATACTAAAGAAAACACTCCAAAAGACGCTGTAGAAACTGAAGAGACTACTGCTAAAGAAGCTATCGAAGAAGCTGCTAACACTACAGAACACGCAGCACACGATACTGCTGAAGAAGCTGCAGAAGAAGCAAACGAAGCTATAGAAGGTGGTGAAGAAGCTATAGAAGAAGCGGTAGAAGCTACTGAGAAAGCAGTAGAAGAAACAGCGACTGAAGCGAAAGCAGCAACTGAAGAAGCTGTAGATGCTACAAAAGCGAAAGTAGAGGATTTGAAGAAAAGCTAATCTCTACTTCTTAATATTATTACAAAAGCCATTGCTCTAGCATTGGCTTTTTTGTTTTTAAAACGCATTGACCTATATTAGAAATCTTAAATAAAATTTAGCATAATCTCTATTCTATAATTTTAATTTTATATGTATTTTTGTCCTCGAATAAAAAAAGAGGAAGGATTTGACTGATTGCAACCTCTTCAAACCAATTTAATTTTATCATAAACAAATTTAAATTAAGAGTTTGAAAATAAATGCTAAAGGCAGTGTAAACTTCCTTCGACGTTTCCGTCAAATCCTCTGACTAAATAATTTTATAGAATGGCATATTTATTTACCTCAGAAAGTGTTTCTGAAGGACACCCAGATAAAGTAGCAGATCAAATTAGTGATGCTTTAATAGATAATTTTTTGGCTTTTGATGAGAACTCTAAAGTCGCATGTGAAACCTTAGTAACTACAGGACAAGTTGTATTGGCAGGAGAAGTGAAATCCAAAACTTATTTAGATGTTCAAAAAATCGCTAGAGACACTATAAACAAGATTGGTTACACAAAAAGCGAATATATGTTTGACGGGAATTCTTGTGGCGTATTTAGCGCCATTCATGAACAGTCCGATGACATTAACCGTGGTGTAGACAGGGATAACAAGGAAGAGCAGGGTGCTGGAGATCAAGGAATGATGTTTGGATACGCAACAAAAGAGACCGAAAACTATATGCCTTTGGCCTTAGATTTATCTCATAAAATCTTAATTGAACTTGCAGAACTACGTAAAGAGAATAAGGACATTACTTATTTAAGACCAGACTCGAAAAGCCAAGTAACGATTGAGTATAGCGATGATAATATTCCGCAACGTATTGATGCTATTGTTGTCTCGACCCAACATGATGATTTCGACACGGATGATATTATGCTTGCTAAAATAAGAACGGATATTGTTGATATTTTAATTCCACGAGTAATTGCTAAATTGCCAGAACACCTAAAACTCTTGTTCAATAGTGATATTAAATACCACATAAATCCTACAGGTAAATTTGTTATAGGCGGTCCTCATGGAGATACGGGTTTAACTGGCCGTAAAATTATTGTAGATACCTATGGCGGAAAAGGAGCACATGGTGGTGGTGCATTCTCAGGAAAAGACCCTAGTAAAGTAGATCGAAGTGCTGCTTACGCAACCCGTCATATTGCTAAAAACCTCGTTGCCGCTGGCGTTTGTAATGAAATTCTAGTACAAGTATCCTACGCTATTGGCGTTGTAGAGCCTATGGGGATTTTTGTAGAAACCTATGGTACTTGTCCGTTTAATATGACAGATGGAGAGATTGCAGAAAAAGTTTCCAAACTATTTGATATGCGTCCAGCTGCTATTGAGTCTCGTTTAAAATTACGCAATCCAATGTATAGTGAAACGGCTGCTTACGGCCATATGGGCAGACAAACAGAAACAGTAACTAAAACCTTTACTCAACCCAACGGAGCTCCTAAAACAATGGATGTAGAGCTTTTTACTTGGGAAAAATTAGATTATGTAGATAAAGTAAAAGAAGCTTTTGGTTTATAACCTATCTTTTAGAATAAAACAATTATTTTAATACATTTTATATTAAACCAGCGCAGTTTCTTGCGCTGGTTTTTTATTATAAATGGTGAAGAGTAGCGTCTTTTCCTTTCTCGTCAACTTAAACAAAAGATATCAAGTTATAATACGAATACGTTAATAGGTATTATGGTTTCCTTTTGATATATAAAAAAAGTAGTCATTTCTGACTACTCTATTCATTTGCTCTTAAATACCCTTCTTATATTAATATTACAGAGTAATGTCTAACATCATTTATTCTTAGTCTATTTTCGGTAGCTCCTTATTAGACCTCCAATCTAATAACACTCGAACTAAAAACACATTAGAGACAACCATTAATAACAAAATTAATATTTCTGAAACATTTGTTATCTCGTAAATTATCGCAGTTATTAGGTGATATACATTGAATAAACCTAATAAAATAGCCCAAATAAGAGAGACTAATCTAAACCATTTTTGAGAGAGTTGAATAGTTAAAATAGCAAATAAAAAGGCCATCCCTTCCAATAATATTCGCCATTGATGTGCCCAACCAGGAATTTCTCCGTTAGCCCCATCAATAATTAAGGTTTCATTAAAATAGATATTTGCAATCCCATATAAATGGTGAATAATATATCCAACAACTAAGGTCATCCATAGCATTGTTATTTTTGTTCTCATAGGTATGTAATTTTTATCTTTTATTATGTTTAAATGTGTTTCTGAATTTATCCTTTCTGTTATGCTGTGTTCTAAATTATTGTAGTCAATCGGATTTTTTTTAAAAGTACTTTGTTCTTTCACTTTAATTGAAATTTTCGAATACACAAACAGGCTTGTGATTGAAATGCATAACCAAAGTGCATCTACCAATAAAATATCATATTGCTTATTTATAAACGCATTCCACATCCATTGGTTTGAAATAATTCCATTTGCTATAGGAATAAAAAAGCCTGTGATCCCCCCTATTAACAAGCTAATTTTATTCATCTTATAATTATCCCTTTTAAATCGCATGTATAGTATTGCAACAAGCCAAAGTGTAAAATAAAAATAATAGATCGCAGATTGTTTATTCAAAAAATAATCTCCAAAGATTTTCACAAAAAGAAAAGCGATTGCTGTTACTGGTAACATTGATAAACAAATGGCCATGTAAATATGACCAACCTTAGCAGTATATAATCGTTGTTGGATAGTCATACTTTTTTTGTTTCTGGATTCTACCCATATTAAAACTCCTGAAAGTATCACAAAACATGTTATTAATGCTAAAATGAAGTATGCTAACTTAACTAATAGCCCTCCAAAATCCCCAAAATGCAATCGTGTTAAAACTCCTTGAACATCCTCTATGTAGTTTAATTTATCAGGGTGCTTTACAACATTAACTTTTCCGCTTTGAAAATCAAATATAACTCTAGCAATTCCTACAAACCGCTTATGATCTTCAAACTCGCCTTGAAGCACATATTTCATATTAACTCCCTTATAATTCCTTATAAAAGCTGTAGTATAATGAAACTCCTTCCAATTAGCATTAGACGTCTTAATAAAATCATTAAAACCTGGTAACACATCAGTCGTTCTTTCGATCCATTGGTAAGTTTTTCTTTCAGGACGAATATCCTCAATTAATTTTGTCTGATCGTTATTATATAAAAGGTTTGCGGGCAATAAAACCATTATTGTTAAACAAAAATAAGCTCCCGTTATTGCGAAAATAAATTGAAAAGGCAAGCCTATTATCCCTAATGCTGTATGCGCATCAGCCCAGACTCGTTTTAAAGTTTTCCTAGGATTAAAAGCATAGAAGTTAGGTATTATTTTTTTCCAATGCACTATTACTCCTGTTACTATTGCAAATAACAAAAACACCCCTACAAAACCAGCTAGATATATTCCTACAATTGGTATTTGATGAAAAAAATGAAGCCTGTATAAAAACTCTCCTATACCATAGTATTCATTATATTGCTTTCGTTCTCCTGTATGAATATTAACTGAGAAATATTGAGCAATTTTACTCTTCTCTAAAGCTGTAGAATCCTTACTAGGCAATAAATACACATAAACCTCATCTTCTCTCTCACTTAAATTAAGTCTAACATCTCGTCCCGTTAAATCATAATCTTTATCTAAATCGCTAAAAATCTTATCATAATCGACATCCTTGCGATTAACATATCCAATATCTTCGCCTTTCTCCCAAATGCCTATCTCTTGCTTAAATAAAGCGAAAGCTCCTGCAAAAAAAATGATATATAACGCAACACTAATAACAATACCACTAACAGTATGTGCATTAAAAAAAACATTATAATTTCTCTTACTCATACTATAAAAGGGTATTGTTTATTCACAAATACATAGATAAAAATTAAGCAGAGTATTACTAACATATAAATGGTTAAAACTCTAAACCCATTCTTAAATAAGAAAGGAACAATTAATAAGGCTCCCCAAACAATAAATAAACTAAAAATAGCTGTGATTAAAACCCCTGTAGAGTTTGAAGCGAGATGAGCTATAATAACATGAAGTAAAGAAGCTATAAAATAACCTCCAATAATTCCTGATACTATTTTGGCTGCTTTATGCCAAGGAGATACTGTTAAATACTTTTTATTTGCTGGCATGCTACAAAAATGATTCCATTAAAATTAAGACGACAAATATTAAGAATAAGAGCCTCGTTTTTATCACTTTTAATGGATATATACAAATTAACAGACTCAAGGAAGTCATAAGCAATACTATCCAAAATAAAACACCAGATGTAATATTATAAAAGTAAACGAGAAAAAACAGGCTACTTAGTAACATTATACTTCCTACGAAGCCCTTGTATTTATGGGGTTTATTAATAAATTGATCTAGAGCTGATTCCTGAGATAGAATTACTTTTTTAGAAGTGCTATACAAGAAAAAAAGGCCTAATAACACAATTCCTATTAACATACTTATCATACTTTATTTTTTTATAGTAGTAAAACCCTAAATCATATCAACTTAGGGTTTCCTTGATATAACACATTAATTTAAATAATAAATTAACGCATATATCGCTGTTAGAATTTATATACCACTGAACCATAATAAGCCCTAGGTTGTTGAGGCGTTATAGTACTCCATCCTTTATAATATTCCTTATCGGTTAAGTTATTAATATTAAAACTTACTCTAAATTTTGAATGGTCATAATAAACACCTGTATTAATTAGCGTGTATCCTGGTAAAAGAAACTCACCTACATTTGGATATCCTTCCATTGTATTATATTCACTAGCGCCATTAAATCCTGCGGTGATTCCTAGATTTTTAATCGCTCCTTCTTGAAATCTATAATCTACCCAAAAATTATACGTAAATTCAGATCCAGCCTCACCAAATCGTTCTCCAACCAACAGAGGGTTTGAAGGGGCTTCTAAAATTTCTGAATCGTTATAAGCAACTCCCCCACGAAGGTTTAATCCGTTAATCGGGTAGGCATTAAAATCAAGTTCGACCCCTTGACTCTTTACTTTTCCATCCTGCTGTTTTGCAGGCCCGAAGCCTATAACTTTATTATCAACTGTGATGTTATAGTAACTTAATGTAAGCTCCAATTTATTGTTAAGCATATTTGTTTTCACGCCCCCTTCAAGTTGATCTGCATTTTCTAAATCAAACGATAATAATTGTAATCCCAATGCTGGGTTTGATGGATCTACCGAAGTAAGTTCTGGGTTTACGTAATTAAATCCATTTTGATAGTTTGCAAATACAGAGACTTTATTTAAAACAGGCTGATAAACGACACCTAATTTAGGAGAAAAAGCAGACTCTGTATATTCTGTTAAATCATCTAAATCTGTATTTTTATCACCCTGGTAATCAAAGCGATCATAACGTAATCCGGCCATAACAGATAACTTTGGTGAAATATTTATAACATCTGAGGCATATACACTTAATATATTTTGATTAACATTTACATTAGCATAACCTGCATCCGTTAAAGCCAACTCTAAATTTGTGCTATTTGTAGGCAATCCTTGTAATAATTCTCCTTGTGCGGTCATTAAGTTTAGGGATCTAAATTCGGAACTCTTATCAATCATTTGTGTTTTTAAATAATCTACCCCAACTAATAACCGGTTACGAATGTTTCCTGTTTTAAAATCGCCTACAAAATTTTGTTGAATATCTAAAGAATTTGTTTTTGCATCACTTTTTTGTCCAACTAAAGCAAAGAAAGGATTGGGTTCTGCTGCATCTATAGGGTTAGCAAAAATATTATTCAAAAACGTATAAAGTCCTTTAGACTCAGCTATTCCCCCTGAAATAATCGATTGTGAAGACCAATTATCTGTGATTTTATAAGCAATTTCTCCTCTATAGTTTTGTGTTGGATTCTTTATAGAAATCCCATCCTCTGTAAAGGAGTGGTTAGGATTATAATTTAACTCCTCTAAGTTATTAAAAGCTAAGGGTTCTAACCTATTTAAAAACAAAAACACTGGATTTGTCTGTTCATTCGCAGAAAACTCATAATTAAAGTTTAATGTTAATTTATCATTAACTTGGTAAGACATAGCAGGCGCAATAAATATAGATTCCCTAAAGCCAGCATCTTGAAAACTATCTTCAGACTGGTATCCTGCATTTAATCGTAATGAAAGTTTTTCATTTATCCCTGTCGTGTTAACATCTGCTGCTATTTTTTTAAATCCATATGATCCACCTCCAGCTGAAATAGTTCCACCTGTTCCTTTATAAGGTTTTTTGGTAACAACATTTATTAAACCCCCATAGGAGGTTACCGTGCTTCCAAACAAAGTTGCAGATGGTCCTTTAATAACCTCTATTCTTTCAACATTAAACGGGTTAATAAACCCATTCGTTATTCCAGGCATCCCATTGACTAGCTGTGGTTGTGTAGCAAATCCTCTAATAGAATAATACCCTGCACCATCTCCAGCTCTTCCTGTAGATTGCCAAAGTTTATCTACTCCTGCAGCATTTTTTAAAGCATCTTCAAAATTATTCACATTTTGAGATATTAATAGCGCATTGGTTAAAGTAGCATACACTTGAGAGTTCTCTATGTTTTTTAAAGGTAATTTGGAAACATAAGCTGTTTTCTTTCTAGAAAATTTATTTTTTTCACTTGTAATTGTAATTTCTTCTAGAAGTTCATTCCCTTCATATAAAACAATAAGTATGTCATTTTGTGATCCATGCACTGCAACAATACGTGTTTTGTAACCTAATGAACTTATAATTAATTCTTGTGCCTCTTTAAAAGCATCTATTGTAAACTTCCCATCCATATCTGTTATTACACCAATCTCAGAATTTTTAACAGATACAGCGACTCCTGGTATTGGCGCATTGTTATTATCAACAACTTTACCACTAACCTGAGCATAACTCAATACACTAGATAGACATAGTAAATAGAAAAATATAAAGCGTTTCATTTATTTTTATTTAGACTTATTAAATATTATTTTCGCGGCAAATGTATAATGTTTCCCATATAACACAAAATTATTTAGAATAATTTTAAATAATAAATTACAACGTTTTATCGGTGGTAAAACTATTGACAAAAAGCAATGTTTTAATGACGTATTTGGGATAAAAAACAACGAGATATGAACACTATCGAGATAAGCGTTAGTATGCTTAATGACTATATTTTAGATGATGTTTTGCTTCTTAAAAGAAGTAATGAACAGTGTGCATTAGTCACTAAAGACTATATCCTAAAGCCAGAATTTGGTTCTGGAAAAGTAACCAGTTGGGACTTTAATGGCCTAATGGTAAGGAAGCGAGAATTACGTTTTAATAAAGATATACTCTTTAAAGGGCGTTATAAAATGGAAGCTTTAGTATGCTCTATAATGTTAAATGGAGAAAAAAAAATATCGATGCCAGATCCTCCAATGGAAATTATTCAGGAAAACATGGAAAGTTACATCTCATATATAAATATTGCTAATGGTAGCATACTATACTCAAAAAACAAATTAGTTAAAGAAATTATTATCAAAATGTCTAATGCCTTTATTAAAAAACATCAACTGGAATTACCTTTTTCTTTACACGAACATTATTCTATTAATCATTTGCAAAACAACTTTATAAATCATTTAAATTATAAAACACAAAATATCGTTGAGGAAATCATAAAAGATAATCAAACCGGTTTTTTTAAACGATTATTTCTAGAATCTAAAGTTCTAGAGCTCTTAATGCTTCAGTTTACAAATGGAAAAAAAGGGAGTAATAATTCTACAAAATTAAAAAAAGTTTATTTAGCTAAAGACCTAATTGTAAACAATTTAAATATTCAATTTTCTATTAATGAACTATCAAAAAAAGTATATTTGAACGAATTTTTATTAAAAAAAGAATTCAAAAACACTTTTGCTATGACTATTTTTGAGTTTTCGCTTCAAGAAAGAATGAACGAATCAAAAAGATTATTGTCTAGTACCTCTAAGCCAATTTACGAAATAGCAGAGCTTGTTGGCTATAAAAATCCTACTCATTTTTCTGCTGCATTTAAAAAAATTGAAAAAACAAGCCCAAAAACATTTCGAAATAAATATACGAATAAAACGAACTGATATAAAGTAAACACAATAAAAGCATACTAGCTCAAATAATAAAATCCCTAGTATTTAATTTAGCATTTACATAATTAAGGTGCTACAATGACCTTTTTTCTTTTTATACGCAAAATAATAAGGTCTAGTATTTTTTGCACTCCAAACGTTAATAATGTATACAAAAACATTAAAGGAATAACTCCACTTACTGTTTGATTATGATAACCAAAGACTCCCATACCCCAACAAATAACAATCCATTGAATAATATATATTGATGTGATTTTTTGACTACAATAATAGAAAAAATCTAAAGCCTTACTCCCTTTAAATTGTTGCACTAAAAAGTAAGCCAACCAAAAAGCCATCAAGTTAAAACCCAATAAATAGATAAACCCCCCAATACCTAAATGAAAATAGTCGCGCATATGAAAGTTGTAATCATAGTAACACAAAGCACCACCAATGAGGGTCGCAACAAAACCTACAGATAACATTTTTTTAAATATAAAAGCACTACTTACGTTTGCTTCTTTAAACCAATATCCAAAAAACATGCCTACCAATATAAAGCCAAACCAAGGAAAAACGGGGAAATATACATTCCACTGATCTCCTAAAAGTAAATCGAAGACATAATCTACACCAGGCATTCCTATACGGTATCCCCTAACGAATTCCACTAACACCAGGATTATAGCCATAATACCGATAAGAAGCCATTTATTAAACAACAAAACGAGTTTGTGTATAAACCCCATAAATAAGAGACAAACACCTGCAAATTGAAGAATATCTCCTGTAAGGACCATATACACCATATTATCAAAACTTGGTGTTCCTGTCCACCCATAGGCGTGTATAAAACTTTCGGGTAAGAGTCCCAAAAATAACGGAACGATAAACTTTAAAAAATTCATAAAATAACCCGCTGCCAGCAATAAAAAACCTCGTTTTATAGAACTTATAATTGTGTTGTTTTTAGAAAGCACGTACGAAAAACCCATGGCAAGAATAAAAATGCCTGCCCACTTTCCAAAAAAATGAACAATGCTTCCTAACCAATTCGCTTCTTGGGTATGCGTCGTACCATAAATTAATAAGGTATGTGCCATTGGTATAAGGAATACGCCTATTCCCTTTGTTAAATCTAATTCTAATATTCGTTTTTTCGTTGTTTGATTCATTATTTCATTTTTAAAGACAGCGTTTCCGAGTCGCGTTCTCCGTTATTATTTTCTTTTGGTTATTTTAAGATATATAGCTTAACAAATGGTCTTTACAACAACTGTATTAACATTTTTTTAAAAAGCTAATCAACACCACAATTAGTAATCTTCTTTTATAATCTTTATTGACGTTATTTTTTAAGCTTTAAACTACTTCTACAGCTAATTTAGGTACTTTATCTTTCTTAAATTTCGCCAGCGGATTCTCTAAAGTCCCTACTAGTTTTAAACTTTCAATGAGGTTTGATAGATCCAACATTTGCTTAGTATTACTCAATTGTAACCGGTTTAAACAACAACGATCAAACTCGGTTACAAATAAATCGTAACGTTTATATTTATCTGAAAACTCTGGATATTCTTCTTGGTATTCATAAATACAATTGGCTACTAATTGCCAGAAATTATCTTCTTCAAAATTCATATGTATCGCTAATTGTTGTGACATAAACCTGAAAAAGCAATCGAAAACATCTGTGAAAATTGATAACACTTTCATCTTGTCAGAAGTCGCTACAAACAACCTATCTATAGGTTCTGGCAAATTCATTGCATCGTTAAAAACAATAACTTCTTCTGTTATATCTTTCATTAAAACAGATACTGGCGTATCCGCTTCAAGAACTACGATTAAATTTTCACCATGTGGCATAAACACCAATTCATATTTGTAAAAACAATGTAACAGAGGAGCTAAATATGCTTTTAAATACCGCTGTATCCAAGGCGTTGTACTATAAGGCGATTTTGTTATTAAAGAGGCGAGTAAGGAATTTCCCTGAGAATCTACATGTAATAACGCAGCCATAGTTAATACGCGCTGATCGTTTGTAATTTTTGTAAATGGACTTTCTCTCCACAATGCCGAAAGCATTTTATTATGTGGATTTGTTTTTCCAAGCACATCGTAGTAATGATTTTGGTATCCTATTGTGGCCACCTCGGCTAGCATAGTAAATCCGTTAGCTTTTAGATATTCATCTTTAGATAATAATTTTGTAATCCAAGTTGTTATGGGAGGTGTACTTTGCATATAATAAGGAGAAAGCCCTCTCATAAACCCCATATTCAAAATAGACAACGCTGTTTTTGTATATAATTTTTCAGAGTTCGTAACATTAAATAATGTTCTTATAGATTGTTGTGCTGAATATCGATCATCACTTTCTCCCATTAAAATAATATTTTTTTGTGCGATATCTGCTGCAAAAACATGACTGATTTTATTTTTCCATTGCCATGGATGCACGGGCATAAAAAGATAATCTTCAGCATTAGAATTAGCCTCTTTAAGCTTTTTGTAAAATGCATTTACCTTCGCTTCCCCTAGTTCAGCCTTAAGCAGGTTTTTATAATCGTAGGTTTTAATACTGGTATAGGTTGCATGCTTTTTATGCACTGCAATCCACACGATTTTAAATGGCTGTTTTGCTTCTGGAGTATATAAATGATAATCTTCTAAATTAAAACCTATTCTTCCGTTATTGGCAACAAAACAAGGATGTCCTTCGGTCATACCGCCTTCAATTTCTTGGAAACTTTGTAGGCTTAAAGTATCAGCCAAAGCCTTTTCACCCCATAATTTATAGGCGGCTCCAGATAATGTACTTGTAATTTCCTCTAAATAAGTTGCTAAAAACTCATCCTGTATCCCTAAAACGTCTTTAAACTCTGTAATAAAATGAATTGCATCTAATTTAACGATATTGTTTTCGCTATCCATTTTAGTAATACTCTTTGTATCAATATGCCAATGATCTAGTGCAAATTTTTTTGCCCTAAATTCATATATAACATTTTTATTATCGGCCGTTATCATATAACGCCTCCAATCGTTTTCTTGCGTTAAAAAGTCAGGCATTAAAATAAGCTCATGAGAAAATTCACTGATCGCTTTTTTTATTAAATTTCTATTTACAACATCCCATATATGCGGTTGTAAGTGGGCTATATTTTTATTGGTCATTTTTAATTTATTTGTTATTCCAAGCATCTTTAATTAACGAATAGAAACACCATTCACATTGCAATACTATATGTATACTTGGTGATCGTAATTAAGTTGGAATCTTTAATTAGGATTATGAATACAGTGACGTAAAAAGAAGTTATTTAGAATTACTATCTGCTTTATTCTTTTTTAGAGTGTTAACACTTATTTATAAGATCACCTCGTTAATACTATTTTTTGGTATGATTCTCTTGTACAAAAAGCCAATGAAGCTCTTTTATGAGGCAATTCTATTTCTTTTTCATAAATAAATCCTGCTTTTTTATTTAAGACATGAATTTTTTCATTATTTGCATCTGGCTCCACAACTACTCGTTTCACAATATCTAGACTAAAAAAATAATCCATAACCGCAGTAAATATATGCGATGTTAATTGAGGGATTCTTTTTTCTACAGGAGCGACCAAAATATGCATTCCATAATCGCCATTTAACACTTCATAATAGTCCGAAATCATATCTTCTGAAGCTTTATAGCGTTCCATTAAAAAAATGGGCTTCCCATTTAAAAGACCTATATACGCTTGATGATTCGGATTGTCCTCAATGTCTTGATAGGCTTTTTCAACCTCCTCTAGTGTCTGTTCTAACATTCCCCAATATTGAGCATATGGTTTTGTTACCCATTCATATAATATCGGTGTATCTAATTCTAGATTTAAAGAGTGAAGACTTATCTCACCTAGGCCTTCGCATTTTTTAGTAAAAACTACTTCGTTTGATGAAATCATGACTACGCTTCTTGTATTTTAAATTGCGCAATTGGATTCTCAAGTTCGCCTGCAAATTGAAGTAATGCTACAGGATCATCTAAATCAATCATTTGCTTATGATTGTTTAATTGTAGCCTATTTAAACATGACAATTTAAAATTACTTGCAAACAAATCATAGCGTTCAAATTTACTTAATAACTGAGGAAAACGCGCTTGATATTCTTGTATATTTTCGGCAACTAGTTCCCAAAATTGAGTTTCTCTATAAGCGGCATGCTCTTCTAAAATTGATGCTAAAAAACGAAAAAAACCATCGAATATATCTGTAAAAATGGATAATAGTTTTACATCTTCAGGAACCGGAGCATACATTCGTTTTAAATGCTCTGGTAATACAACCTCTGGACTTAAAATACAAGCTTCTTCTGTAATATCTTTTAGTAAAGTATATACAGGAATGTTGTCTTCTAACACCATAATAATATTTTCTCCATGAGGCATAAACACCAAATCATAATAATAAAAACAGTGTAACATCGGACTTAAATAAGCTTGTAAATACTTACGTATCCAATCGTCAATTGTAATCCCAGAATCTTTTATAATCTCTGGCAACAGTGCTTTACCATAATGATCTATATGAAGTAGAGCTGCCATAGTTATCGGTTTTTGATTGTCTTTAACTACTGAATACGGACTCTCTCGCCATAGTGAAGCTAACATTTTATTATAATCGTTGTGTGGTCCAAATTCTTCAAAATAAGGATTCACATAACTTATAGTAGCAATTTCACTTAGCATTCTAAATCCGTTTTCTTGAATATAGCTGTCATTATACAACAGGTTCTCTAACCAAATTGCCATTTTTGGAGCTGTTCCAAGATAATATAATGGTAATCCACGCATAAACCCCATATTTAAGATAGATAAAGCGGATTTAGTATAGAATTTTTTGGGGTGTGATGTATTAAACAGTGTTCTAATAGATTGTTGTGCTAAATATTGGTCTGGCCCATACCCTAGACAAATTAAATCTCCTTTAGCTACTTCTGGAGCAAAAATATTCGCCAACTTATTAAACCATTGCCATGGATGAATTGGGATCAATAAATAGTCCGTAGCATTATAGCCTTTATCTTGAATAATAGTTTTGAATTTGGCAATAGTTTCTGGAGCTAATTCTTGCTGAATTAATGTTTCATAAGGTAAGGATTCTATGGCGGCATACACTGCTTTCATTTTGTGTCCGGCCAACCACAATAAAGAAAATGTATTTCCAGATTCGGGCGCATACGAACGGTAGTCTGTACTATCAAATCCAATTCTACCATTATTAGCGACAAATCCTGGGTGGCCTTCGGTCATGGATTGCTCTATTGTCTGAAAATCAGCTATAGCAAGTTCCTTTGCCGTAGGGTTTCCTTTAGATATTTTAAATGCACTTCCATATAAAGTACTAATAATTTCCTCTAAATACAGAGGCATCTTTTCTTTTGTTATCCCTAAAGATTTCCTAATCTCTTTTATAAAAAAAACAGCATCCAACGCTTCTTCAGCCCCTCTCACTAATTTCTTAATAGAGTTTTCTTCTATTAAATAATGGTTTAAGGCTAATGGTTTCGCTTTAAATTCATAGTAAATCTCATCTGTATCTGTATCTAATTTATAGTAATGGTAACCATTACTTAAACGTTCAACTATTACTGGTTGAATTAATAATTCATGTGAAAACTCACACAAAGCTTTTTTCACCAACAATCGATTGGCTTGCTGCCATTTTTTTGGTTGTATATGCTTCGTGGACTGTTGTGGGGACACCACATTATTTACTGTATTCATGTTACTTCTTTTTGAAGGTAAAAATGATTTTATTTCTTGTTCGTAGTTCTCTTTGGTTAAAAATGCTAACTGTGCTATTTTGTGAGGAAGTTCTATTATTTTATCTAACTGAAAACCTAACCTTGCACACAATGCAAACATTTTTTTATTTCTAATATCTGGTTCTACTAAAATCCTGTGCACTCGTGAATCTGAGAAGACAAAATCCATAATTGCTCGAAACATAAACCATGTAAAATTGGCTATTTTAGGGGGCTTTGGCGGTGCCACAATAATATGGACGCCACAATCGGTATTTTCTGCCTTATAAAAATCACTAATCACATCATATTTAGGAGTATAACGTTCTAACACAAAGGCTGGTTCGTTATTATACTCTCCTACAAAAACATCATAATGATTAGGTTGAGATAGCCTAGTATACTCTTCTTTTACCTCTTGCAACGAAGCCTGCTGCATATCCCAAAAAACGGCATAATCTTTTACAACCCATGACTGTAAAAACACACTATCCGTTTCAACATCAAATGGACGCATTGTTATATTACCAAAGGCCTTATAATTTTGTTTGAAAATGATTTTATTTTCGATCTCCATACTTATGTTTTTGCTAATTGTTTAGGGGAAACTCTTATGGATTTAAAAACAAAAAAGTACAATACTAAAGTGGTAACAAATCCAGACAACGCCACTATAAAAGGAATTTGCAAACCATAATTATCGACTAACAAACCAGCACTTAAAGACGCTATTAAAACCCCTAAATTTTGAAAGAAATGCACTTTACTATAATCTATCCCATAGCGTTCTGGGGAGCTTAATTCAAACAACAAAACATCAAATTTCACTACACCTTGAAAAATAGCCCAGCCGTAAATTATTCGTCCTATAATTACAAATGCATCAGAAGGAATGCCTTGTAAAAACAAACCTATTCCGCCTATACATAAAGCATTTACAATCCCTTTATGTCCTTGATTTTCTTTACGCCTATTATTTATCCAAAGAGTCACTAAAGCAACAAAACCAGGGATGGCATAAATACTTCCTGACACTAATTTGGTTTTATAAACTGAAAAACTTTCCCAATACAATGAAAAGAATGGTCTGATTAGAAAATCACTGAAATATAAGATCAATGTTATTAATCCTAATTTTAAAATAAACCCCTTGGGGATTAATTTCTCATCTGTTTTTACAACTTCTGGGATGATTAATTTAGTGTTATACTTTTTACTTTGCAATAAATACCCACTCATTCCCATTTGAATGAAATCTCCTAGAGCCATGATTAAAAAAATAGTACTTGGATGTATGTAATCTACAGTTACTCCTCCAATAACAGCCCCCAAGACACCGCCTAAATGTACGACTACAGATAATAAGCCTATGGTACTTGGATGCTCTTCTTTGGTTATGATTTTTAAAATGTAAGGATACACTAATAAATAACTTCCTTTAAACAAAACCATAATTAAAGAAACGATCCAGAACGTCGTGTATGACTCGGTATAATAACAATAGAATGCTAAAACCCCTGCAATAAACTGTGTATATACTAAAATGTTTAGTTCTGATATTTTTTTTGAAACATATGCCCAAAAAGGAAACGCAATCATAACCATAAAACAGATCGCTGCAAAATAATATCCAACTAATTCTGGATTTGTAATCCCAAAACGCAATTCAAAGAATTGCGGATAGAAAGGGTGAAGTAAGTAATCACTAACCACAGCTATCAGTGTCATTAAAATCAAAAAATTTTTAAGCTTCATTCTTGGTTATTTTAACACATTCATAATACCTGCTTCTGCTTTAGAAACGCCAAATTCTTGAAATGCTATTTGGGTTTCAATAGGGTAATGTTCGACTCCGGTTAAGACTTTAATTATATAGGAATTTCTATAAGCTGCCATCCCTAAATCTGGTGTTACAAACCCATGCGAATGCAATTCTGCATTTTGTACAAAAATTTCGTTTTCATTTTTATCTATACTATAATTCCTAGCGACATCAAAACGGTTTTTATCGTCCCATTTAATTCTATTTGAAATTCCCGCTACAAAATTGGGCAATTGGTAAGAGTAGCCTGTTGCGAGTATTAGGCGTTCTGTTTCGTGTAGAAAACACTTATCTTGCTCTACTTGGTGTAATTCAACCTGAACAGTTTCTGCTTTTAATTTTGTACTTACTAATTCCGTATTTGCACGAAGAGCAACCTTAATATTATGCTTAGAAGTGATTTTTTTCGCATACAATGTATCATAAATTGCAGCTATTAAATCTTGATTGATTCCTTTATAAAGGTGTTTTTGATTTTTTATCAGATCATCTCGTTTCTCTACAGGTAAATTATAGAAATAATCTACATATTCAGGAGAAGTCATTTCTAAGGTTAATTTTGAATACTCTAAAGGGAAAAACCGAGGAGATCTGGTGATCCAATGTAATTCATAGTCTAACACATCTACATCTTGCAATAAATCATAAAAAATTTCGGCAGCACTTTGTCCGCTACCTAAAACTGTAATTTTATTATGTGTTTGAAGTTCTTGCTTGTGATCCAAATATTGAGAGGAGTGAATCGCCTTTCCTTTCAAAGTTTTACACGATTCAGGAATATAAGGAGGTGTCCCTGTTCCTAGTACAATTTTTTTTGCTTTATAAATTTTTATTGCTTTTGTTTTGGTGCAAACACTGGTAACGACATATATTTTTTGTTCTTCTTGATAATGGATATGCGTTACCTCTGTATTGAAATACACATTTTGCAACTTTTGAATTGCCCATTGGCAATAATGATTGTATTCATTACGCAACAACAAAAAGTTTTCTCTTATGTAAAAAGAATAGATACGGCCTTGTTCTTTTATATAATTTAAAAAACTAAATGGACTCGTTGGATCTGCTAATGTAACTAAATCGGCCATAAAAGGCACTTGTAAGGTTGTATCCTCCAACAACATGCCTGGATGCCAATTAAAACACTCCTTTTTATCTAAGAAAATACCATTCAAACCGTCTATAGGTTCTGTTAAACATGCTAAGCCTAAATTAAATGGCCCAACACCAATGGCGATAAAATCTGCTACTATATTCTGCTTCATAATGCTTCTGTTTTAGGTTGATATTTCTTCCCTGTATCTTCTATCATCTCAATAATATTTAACATATTATTTATTGTGTTTTTAGGGTTAAGTAATGTAAACTTCAAGTATATATTACCGTTAAGCTTAGTACTTGCTACTGAAGCTTTTCCCGATTTATACAATGTGTTTTTTATATGTAAGTTTACTTTATCATGAGTTGGTTCGTAATCTGCTTCTGAGTTTTTATATCGAAATACTAGGGTACTTAACTCTGGAACATGCACAAGTTCAAAACTAGGATTGGCACGCATTTTTGCATACACTTGCTTTGTTAAATAATGTACTTCTTCTAAATAAGAAGCTATCGTTTTCACTCCTAGTGTTTTTAGCGTTAACCACACTTTTAAAGCATCGAAACGCCGAGTCGTTTGTATCGATTTTTCAATTAAATTAGGGCGTTGAGCATCTTTATCTTCAATCGGGTTTAAATAATCGGCGTAATAAGATACGTATTGAAAATGTTTTTTATTCTGTATCAAAAAAGCACTACAACACACCGGTTGAAATAATGTTTTATGAAAATCTATTGTAATGGAATCTGCCATTTCTACACCTTCAAAATAGTGTTTATGAGTATCTGTTAACACAAAACAACCGCCATAAGCACCATCTACATGTAACCACATGTCGTGTTTTTTTGCGATCGCTCCTATCGTTTTTACAGGATCGAAACTACCATAATCTGTAGTTCCTAATGTAGCAACTACAGCAATTGGCTTATTCCCTTCTTGTTTGGTTTTTTCTATAGCTAATACTAATGCCGCTGGATCCATTTTCATTTCATGATCGACTTTAACAGGGATAACCGAATCATAGCCCAGACCTAATAAAGCGGCGTTCTTTTTTATGCTAAAGTGAGATTTTTCTGAACAAAATATTTTAAATTTATTTACTTCATCTGACCAGCCATTCTGTTTAATATTGACACCATATTTTTCAAATGCATAATGGTCTCGCGCCATTAATAAAGCTATAAAATTAGATTGCGTCCCGCCACTTGTAAATACGCCATCCGATTTTTCACCGAGCTTAAACTCTTTATTAATCCACTTTATAACTTCTTGTTCTATAAATGTTGCCGAAGTACTTTGATCCCAAGTTTCTACAGCCGTATTAATACTTGTCGCCAGCATTTCTGCGACAATAGATGGTAGTGTTATTGGACAATTTAAATGTGCTACATAATTAGGATTGTGAAATGCTATAGCATTCTTTACATACAGTTCATTTAACTCTTCAAGCGCATTATCTATTGAATTTGCTTCTGTAATATTACTAAGTTTAGCGCTTAGTTTATCCTGTTCTATTTGTTGAATATCATCGCCCTTATAAAATGCTCTACTGGCTAAAAATTTTTGGATGTATCCTAAGGTTTTTAAGGTATACTCTTCGTATAACTTTAAAGATTCGTTATTAAAAAGGTGATTATTTAACGACAATTCTTTTAACTGAGGGAGTTCATTTAGAATCATTATTTTTATTTAGTCTTAATTAACACAAAATTATTAAACCTTATATCCAAATTAATGACGCAATAAGAAAAAAAAAAGACGTCACTTCGACTAAAAAATTCAAAACACTAACGAACAACATCTTAAGCACAACATTATCCTGTTCACTAGAATAAAATGTTGAAAACAAGTAAAGAAATATAATCTAAAAGGTAATCATGGGGGATCATGGATCATGCTTAAAAGTTGTGGACTAAGCAAAAATTGTAGTTGACCTATATAGGAAAAACGGTGTATAACAAAAAAAGATCTATACTTTCGTATAGATCTTTTATATTTTAGTGGGGAGAGCAGGATTCGAACCTGCGAAGACATAGTCAGCAGATTTACAGTCTGCCCTCGTTGGCCGCTTGAGTATCTCCCCAAAACCGAGTGCAAATATATCTAAGTTTTATAAATGTGCAAAATAAAAAGAGCATCTTTTTTAAATAAAAATAAACTTAACTGATAATGAATCATTTAAAAGAACAAAAAAACTCTAAAAAAATAATGTGCTATATTATTTTGCACATATCGCGTGCTTTTTAATAAAAATAGGAGTCTCCTCAATATTATAAACTATAAATAACTCTTATTGTTAAGAATCGTGGTTGGATAAAATATTCGGTTGTAGTCACAGAAATATTTCCGTTACTCGTATTATTTTGTGATTTTGCATCCAATAAATTAGTTGTCTTCAATTCATATTCAAGTTTACTCTCTGCATTTTTTCTATAAGATAATGATGCATTCCAAAACTCATACGTATTTATTGAGCGCTCTTCATCTCTAAAATCATTGAAGGTATAATCTGTTTTAAAGGTTACGGTCTTAAATATCAAAGCATCAAATTCAATAAATGGCGCGTGGGTAAAAAATTTAGAACGTACAGCTCCTTGATCGTTATCTTGAAGTGTATAACGATATCCTAAATCAAAATTTGGAGCGTCTCTAAAGTTTGTACTTAATCCCAAATTATATGTTTGAGTGTAGTTTTCATTTTGCTGTACACTACCGCCGTTTATAATATTAATTTTAGAGTAATTAAAGCGGCCTCTTACTGTTGCTTTTAACTTTCCGAATGTTCTTTGGAATCGTCCCGTTGCATTTAAGCTTTCATCAGCAAAATCTGAATTGAAAGGTGTAGATGTTCTGATTACATTTCCTACAGAAGATGTTCTTATTCGGTCTATATTTTTGATATATGAAAGATTCGCAAATACATTGGTATAATTAAACAAATTAAAGCTAAAATAAGATAGATTCACATTATGAGCAATTGCACTCTCCAATTCTGGATTCCCGATATACAAGGCATTATATTTATTAAGAACTAATCCTTTGGCTAACTGCGTAACATCTGTAAATTGTGTTTGCATACGATAATTTAATATTAGCTGTTCACTTTTTTTTAACTGAATGCGCATATTAAAATCTGGTAATACGCGAAAAAAATCATCTTTATATTCTGTATCTATTTGGGTGTTTTTAGAACTATATGCATGTGCAGATACTCCTGGTGTAAACGTAAACTTTCCAGTTTTGAATCTATAATGTGCTCCTAAATATATATCATTAAAAGTATATTTTATATCATTAACATCCATTCCGTCATTAATAAGTGGTACTGGCTGAAACCTTAAACCATTGTCCAGAATTTGAAATAATTCGGTATCAAATTGTTGTTGACTATATATCGTTCCCAAAGTAAAATTGATGTTACTTTTTGTATTAAGTACGTTCCAGTAATCTAGCTTAGCGTCTAATTGATTGGATTGAACGCGTTTCTCTTGAGTAACATCATAGCCTACTTGAAGGTTATCTAAGCCTAAAGCATCTGCTGTAGCTTCATAATTTGCTTTATCTTCTAAATATGCATTATAAAACGGATCTTCATCTTGCAACTTATGTTGAGCTTCAAAGGCAAAAATATTATTTTCATTTGCTGTATAATAATAATTTACATTCTGATAAATACTATAAGGTTTCGTTTTTTCAAACTCATTTACCGCTCCTATCCTTGAGGAGAATACATTTTGATCTTGAGACTCCTTAGACAATCTTCCCATTACATCATACTCCAATTGATTGTTTGAGTCAGGCTTGTATTTAGCACTTAATTTAAGCATTCCTAAATCGCTACTTTGTCGGGTATTACTCATGGTATTTTCGCTAGATTCGGGCAAGGCATCGTCTCCAGGAATATCAGGGTTATCCGGTACAGCATTAAATGTTGTAGTACTATTTTCTTGTAATTCTATACGACTATTAGAAAAAATAGCAAAACCTGAAAGGTCTAAGGTCTTTTCTGGTGAATAGCTAAAATTGGCCGCTCCAAATTTGGTATTAATATCTTTAGCGTTGTTATTTTGAAGTGATAAAAAACCTAAACCATTACTTCCTAAGTCTATATTTGTTCCACTTTGACTACTCGGATTTCTAAACCCTCCTGAAAAATTAAAATAATCACGACGAGTAAAAGCAATCTCGCCTATATTATTTAAATCTCCTATTAAATTTACACTATACTCTGGACTATAATAAAACAATTTGGGCTGTCCAAGATACAATGTCATATCATCTGAGACTCCCCCGCCAGCCGTTATTGTTCCAAACCAAAAATTCTTTTTCCCTTCTTTCAGTTTAATATTTATCGCTATATTATCTTGATTATTTTGCACGCCACTTAATTGCCCTACTTCGGCATGATTTTTCAAAACCTGAACCTTATCTACAGCATCAGCAGGAATATTCTCGGTAGCTAATTTAGAATCCCCATCAAAAAAGTCTTTACCTTCTACCATAACCTTAGAAACCACCTTACCTTCTACTTCAATTTGCCCATCATCATTAATTTCTACTCCTGGTAATTTTTCCAATACATCGCCTAGCTTACGTTCTGTCCCACTTTTAAAAGAATCTGCATTATAAATTATAGTATCTCCTTTTATTGTTACAGGCATTTCATAGACCAGTTCTATTTCATCTAAAGCAGCGTCGTTTTGCAGAGTAAATTCTTTAAACAGATCTACTTCTTTGGCCTCTAAAAGAGCCTCCTTAGTTTTCATTCCAATATAACTTATCTGAAGTTTATACTTCGTATTTTCCTGTAAAGACAATTTATATCGCCCTTGATCATTAGTTATTCCGTATGAATCTAAAATACTTGTTTCCTGATTTATAGCCACTACATTAGCTAATTCTAAAGGATTTCCTATACTATCTTTAACAATACCTTCAAGTTTAATTTGAGCATATGTTATGCTGGTCACCAGTAATAGCAACAATATGATTGTTTTTTTCATTCTATTTAATTGGTTTATTTAATATGGGCAATTTGTAATAACTTAGCGCCCTCTGCCACCTCTTCCTCGGTTACCGCCACGATTCCTACCGCCATACATTTCACGCATTTCCGCCATCTTTTTCTTGACAATATCGTTATACTCTTGTTTGGTTACTTCTTTTCCTTTTGTTGGTTTTTTTATTTCTGTTTTCTCCTTTGGATTCATAACAATCTTAGAACACAAAACAGTGGTTTTACCAGCATTTACCTCTAATATTAACCCTGGAAGCCCCCAATACTCGCCTGGCCCTTGACTTACTGGCACTTGCATAGTATACCACGCAGTAACCGCTATTTCTTTAGGCACTTCGATATCAGATAATAAATCTGTAGTTTTATTATTGGAAGATGCTGTTACTAAAGTATCTCCTCCTTTTTCGGCAGCTTCTACTTCTTTACCGTTTTTAGCATCATTTCCATTGGTTTTATTTGTTTCATTTTTACGTTTTCTACGCATATTCATAAAATCCATCTCATCGCCTTTTTTTATAGCAACGGCCTTCATACATAAATACTGTCCAATCTGCTTTGTTTCTCCAGTCATCTTCCATTCCAACTTCTGAAGGTTTTCTTTTATCAAAAATTGTTTTCCAAAAAACTCTTGATCCTGCAAAAACTGATCTTCTTTAACATTTTTGTACTGTGCTCCAGCAATAAAACTCCCCATCATCCCTCTAAATCCGCCTCGAGCTCCAGGCGCCTCTAACTTCTCTTCTTCTTTGTAAAGAGATTCTTCTTTATTAAACGTTAGGGTATATGTTTTTTCAAGCATACTTTTCATTCTATCCATTATCATTTTCTTTCGCTCAGGACTCATTTGTCCTCCTCCCCATTGCTCTAGATCTACTGAAGTTTTAGATTGATAAGTAGCCACACCTTGAAAGCCATCTTGGGCACATCCTAAAATTGGGCTTAAAACAGATACAATAGCTATTAAATATTTCGTTATGGTTAACCTCATCATTTCAAGTATTAAGTTAATTATTAGCGCATTACCACCAAAAATACAATTATTAATAACTATTATGACTCTGCATCCTCTATAAAGTTTAATTTCAACATGTTAATGTTTTCTTAAAAACAAAAGTAATTGTGATTTCCCTTCAATAGTAATTTCTGTACTTCCCCACCTCTTAAGGCTTATTATATCGCATTTTCATCTCCTTCTATCTTTTCTGTATTATTTCCCTCTTTTTAGGTTCTAGAAGCTCAATCTTCTTTAGGATTTAAATCAATTATTTAAGCTAAATAAAGAAAACAGCAACTGTAGTTAGTGGTAATCCTAATTTAAATAAGGTTCTTGTTAATAGTATTCAACTCACACTTCACGAAATACACTTACTCTTTCATCTTATAAAAAATCAAATTAAAGATCGGCCTTTACTCCAACTCAAATTATGGAATAATAATGATTTTCACAATGCAAGAAGCATGGATCTTTTTATTAGTGAGCTATTAAAAAAAGATACAATTATTAATATTCGTGGCTTTGGATATAAATTAGTGTATTAAAAAATGTTTTTTGTACTTTGGTCTTACAATGAAAAACTTATACTTCATCTTTTTATTTTCACCACTTTTTATACTTGGTCAAGAAAAAATAACAACAGAATACCTTAGTAAAACTCACTTTAATCCAAATACATTTATTGGTTTAAATGCTTTTGAAACCTTATTTTATATAAAAAACAACACCCTTATTGCTGAAACAGATAATAAAACACTAAAATACAGCAACATCTTACTAGGCCATATTACAGATGTAACTATTTTTAATCCTCTAAAAACTAGTGTATTTTACAAAAACTTTAATACTGTGGTGATATTAGATAATAGATTAGCCGAAATTTATAACATAGATTTTAATAAGCTTACTCCTTATAAAAATGTAACGCATACCACTACAGGAAGCGACAACACGATATGGGTTTATAATCAAGACACTCAAATATTAGAGTTATTTGACTACAAAATAAATAAAACACGCGTAGCAACCTTACCTATTAAAGGAGACGTATTAGATATTACAAGTAATTATAACACTTGCTGGTTACTTACCAAAAACTATCTATACGCATACAACTACTTTGGCAGCCTAGTATTCAAAATAGAAAACAAAGGTTTTTCTGCTTTAAAAGAAAGCAATGACAATATTATATTAAAGAAAGAAAACAGCTTATTCTATCTAGAAAAAGACACCAATCTCTTTAAACCCATTTTGATTCCTAATTTATTAATAAATCAGTTTTTCGTAATCAACCAAATCCTGTATATTTACACCGACAAATATCTCCACCAATACCAACTTAAAAAGGAATAAATATGCACGTTGCCATTGCAGGAAACATAGGAGCAGGAAAAACTACGCTTACAAAACTGTTAGCAAAACATTTTAAATGGGAAGCTCAACTTGAGGATGTAGTAGACAACCCTTACTTAGACGATTTCTATAATGAAATGGAACGCTGGAGCTTTAATTTACAAGTTTACTTTTTAAATAGCCGTTTTCGTCAAGTTTCGCTAATACGCGAAAGCGGAAGGGATATTATCCAAGATCGTACGATTTATGAAGATGCTCATATTTTTGCACCGAACTTACATGCAATGGGCTTAATGACTAATCGTGATTTTGAAAACTACAAATCCCTTTTTGAATTAATGGAAAGTTTTGTTGAAGGACCAGACTTATTAATTTACCTCCGTAGCTCTATTTCTAATCTTGTAGGGCAAATACATAAACGCGGACGGGATTATGAAAACTCTATAAGTATTGATTATTTAAGTCGCTTGAACGAACGTTATGAAGCTTGGATTACAGGCTATGATAAAGGTAATTTATTAATTATAGACGTAGACAATCTTGACTTTGTTGCCAATCCGGAAGACCTCGGAAGCATCATTAATAAGATTGACGCCGAAATTAATGGATTATTTTAAATCCCATTATTTTTTACATCACTATTTTATTTTTCTGTTTTTTCGCTATTAAAGTATTACATTTACAATGTAGACTTTAGGAGTAGCTAGAAATAGTTTGAGAAATAACCTTAGAACCTGATTTGGTTAATACCAACGGAGGGAAAAGTTACAGTAATCATTCCATTACACGGAATTGTTATGCTTTTCTATATTTCATATTTTTACTAGTATCATACTATTTAGTCTCCTTTAATACAAATAGATATGATTACAATAACAGTAAATGAAAAAAAATACAACTTCCCACAAGAGATATCATTACAAGATGTTCTAAAACACCTAAACATTACGCAAAAAGGAATTGCCGTTGCTATTAATAAAAGTATTGTTTTAAAAAACAATTGGTCTTCCACTGTATTAACAAACAAGGACAACCTGCTAATTATCAAAGCGACACAAGGCGGATAATTTTCGTCTTGAACATCCGACACAATCAATCACCATAACAACATCTCTTTTAACATTATGAAAAAAAAAGACACTGCTCCTAAACAAAATGGAGTCACAAGACACCCTTTCCCTAGTTCTAAAAAAATATATGTCGCAGGTAAAATTCACCCGCAAATAAATGTCGCTATGCGTGAAGTTGCATTAAGCGACACTATAGATTCGATAACAAAAAAGCGCATCCCAAATGCACCTGTAACAATATATGACACCTCTGGCCCTTACACCGACCCAGATAAAGATATAAATATCCATAAAGGAATAGAGCGTATTAGAGAACCATGGATTACAAACCGAAATGATGTAGAGCAACTTGATACTTTTTCATCTCAATATTGTAATGAACGTTTAAATAATAAAAACTTAGATCACCTACGATTTTCTCACTTAAAAAAACCATTACGAGCAAAAAAAGGAAAAAATGTATCTCAAATGCATTATGCAAAAAAAGGTATTATTACTCCCGAAATGGAATATGTTGCTATTCGTGAAAACCAACGCATTGATGAAATAACCCGCTTGTCTCAACATCATAGTGGGCAAGATTTTGGAGCCAGCATCCCCTCTAAAATTACAGCAGAATTTGTTCGTGAAGAAATAGCGAGAGGTCGTGCGGTAATCCCTTCAAACATTAATCACCCTGAAAGTGAACCCATGATTTTAGGGCGTAATTTTTTAGTTAAAATAAACGCTAACATAGGTAATTCGGCAACCACCTCAAGTATAGAAGAAGAAGTAGAGAAAGCTGTATGGGCATGCCGTTGGGGAGCCGATAACATTATGGACCTCTCTACTGGAGAAAACATTCATGAAACACGCGAATGGATAATACGTAATTCCCCAGTACCTATTGGAACAGTTCCTATTTATCAAGCTTTAGAAAAAGTAAAAGGAGTCGCAGAGAACTTAACTTGGGAAATTTTTCGTGATACCTTAATAGAACAAGCCGAACAAGGAGTCGATTACTTTACCATTCATGCTGGTGTACGCTTACGTTATATTCCAATGACAGCGAAACGTATTACTGGAATTGTATCCAGAGGCGGTTCTATTATGGCCAAATGGTGTTTAGCTCATCACAAGGAGAGCTTCATATACACCCATTTCGAAGACATTTGTGAAATTATGAAAACTTACGACGTTGCCTTTTCCTTAGGAGACGGCCTACGACCTGGCTGTATTGCCGATGCTAATGACGAGGCTCAATTTGCAGAATTAGAAACCTTAGGAGAATTAACAAAAACAGCTTGGAAACACGATATCCAAACTTTTATTGAAGGCCCTGGACATGTCCCTATGCATTTAATAAAAGCGAATATGGACAAACAATTAGAAGCCTGTAACGAAGCTCCCTTCTATACCTTAGGTCCATTAACAACAGACATTGCGCCAGGATACGACCACATTACCTCTGGCATAGGAGCTGCTATGATTGGATGGTTTGGTTGCGCAATGTTATGCTATGTTACCCCCAAAGAACATCTAGGCCTCCCTAATAAAGACGATGTACGCACAGGCGTAGTCACTTATAAATTAGCTGCTCACGCAGCCGATCTCGCAAAAGGACACCCAGGAGCACAACACAGAGATGACGCCTTAAGTAAAGCTCGTTTTGAATTCCGTTGGGAAGATCAATTTAATCTTGGATTAGATCCCGAATTAGCAAGAGAATACCATGATGAAACTCTCCCTGCTGAAGGTGCAAAAATAGCACACTTCTGCTCTATGTGCGGCCCCAAATTCTGTTCTATGAAAATTTCCCAAGAAGTTCGTGATTTTGCCGCAACGAATGAAATAAAAGACGACGAAGTTTTTACCAAAGGAATGGCAGCAAAAGCTAAAGAGTTTAAAGACAAAGGAAGTGAAGTATATTTATAATAAACGTTTTATCACCTTCTAACACTTTAATAAAAAACAGAACAAAATGATTATACTTATTTCTCCAGAAGAAGATCTTTTAAATGAAATTGAAATAATACAACAGTTATTTCAAGAAGGGTTGCTTTATTACCATCTTAGAAAACCTTCAAAAGATTATGAAGCACATGCAAAGTACTTAAATCAAATTGACAAAAAATACCACAACAGAATTATCGTGCACTACCATCACGAATTGATAAATGATTACGACCTAAAAGGTATTCATTTTCAAGAACAAAAAAGGCGCGATAGCTTAGAAAACGGCAACCAGTATTTTTTAAAATTAAACATGACAGAAAAAACAATTAGTAGTTCTTTTCATGAGCCAGAAGAACTAATCAATAATGATTTTGAATTTGATTATCATTTATTAAGCCCCGTATTTTCATCAATATCAAAAGCAGGTTACGAAGGTAGAGGCTTTGATGTAAATCCTATAAAAAAAACAATTATAGGTATGGGCGGTATTAATACTGATACTATAGAAGCGACCATCGCTTTAGGGTTTAAAGGGATTGGAATTCTTGGAGGGGTTTGGAACGCAAAAAACCCAGTAGATAGTTTTATAAACATAAAACGTTGTTATGAAGATTATACTCAAGAGTAAATGATACAAAAACCGCACATACTAACCATTGCGGGATTTGATCCCTCTAGTGGAGCAGGAATCACTTCTGATATCAAAACATTCGACGCTCATAATCTATATGGGTTATCGGTATGCACTGCTATTACTATACAAAACGATATAACGCTTAAAGACTGTATTTGGATTAATGAAACTGTGATCATATCTCAAATAGAAACCTTATTTGAACGCTTTACTATTTCCGTAGTAAAAATAGGGATTATACAATCTTGGAACACCCTAGAAACAGTAATCCAGACACTCCGTAGGTTAAACCCTAGCATTAAAATAGTATTAGACCCCATACTTAAGGCCAGTTCGGGGTTCCATTTTCACACCTCATCTAATTTAGACCTCTTAGTAAGCGTTTTAGAACATTGTGATATTATCACTCCTAATTACGATGAAATAAAAAATTTAATCCCCAATAAGAGTATCGTACAAACCATTGCTTTTATTTCAGCGAAAACAAACCTTTATCTAAAAGGCGGACATAGAAAAGATAAAAAAGGATGGGATGAGCTATACCATAGCGGTATTGTACAAATTAATCTAGAACCAGGAATTGATAACGTTTATGAGAAACATGGGAGTGGTTGCATATTATCGGCTGCATTAGCATCAAATCTATCCCGAAGCTTGACTTTAGAAGATGCTTGCAGGAATGCCAAGCGATATACTGAACAATTTTTAACGTCTAATACGTCCTTATTAGGCAACCATAATTACAATACAAGTGATCAGTAAATTACACTATATTACACAAGGAGAAACTCCTGAAGCACATCTAGAAAATATTCAGAGCGCCTGCTCTGCTGGAGCAGAGTGGATTCAATTACGGTTAAAAAACACAACTAATGAATTCATATTAAAAACCGCTCAAAAAGCTAGGAGAATTACAACACAGTTTCAAACAAAGCTTATTATAAATGATTATTATAAGATAGCAAAACAAGTAAAAGCAGACGGTGTTCACTTAGGTAAAACCGACACTTGCCTTATTGAAGTTCGTAAATACTTAGGCGAGCATTTTATTATAGGAGGCACAGCAAATACACTAGAAGACTGCATCGCATTACTAGACAAAAGAGCAGACTATATAGGCTTAGGGCCACTCCGTTTTACAGAAACAAAAAAGAATTTAAGTCCTTTTTTAGGAATCAACGGTTATTCTAAAATCATAAAAGAATTACAAACTAACATTCCCATTATTGCCATTGGCGGCATAACTTTAGAAGATATCTCAGCGTTAATAAACACAGGACTCTATGGTATTGCCGTTTCAAAAGGAATTACTCAAAATTTTAATAACATAACTAATTTTAATAACCTACTAAAAGAGCCAATACACCACGAACAACCGTATAATTTTAAATAAGACCCAAACATATTAATCTTTCCATTGGATTAAAAAAAATAAAAACATGTACGATATTTTAAAAATAGCAGACAAGGAATTTCTCTCAAGGTTGTTTACAGGAACAGGCAAATTTAGCTCTTCATTATTAATGAAAGATGCATTGTCTGCCTCAGAAAGCGAACTCGTCACTGTCGCTCTTAAACGCCTAGACCTTCAAGATGAAGATGATGACATCTTAGCACATTTAGAGCACCCTAGAATAAACCTACTTCCAAACACTTCGGGAGTAAGAGATGCCAAAGAAGCTATTTTCGCTGCTCAATTGTCTCGAGAGGCCCTAGAAACCAACTGGATAAAACTAGAAATACATCCAGATCCAAAATACTTATTACCAGACCCCATAGAAACATTGAAAGCTACTGAAGAACTAGTAAAACTAGGCTTTGTAGTTATGCCATACATTCACGCAGATCCAGTACTTTGCAAACGCCTAGAAGAAGTTGGGGCACAATGTGTAATGCCATTGGGCTCTCCAATAGGAAGTAATAAAGGATTAAAAACACAAGATTTTTTAGAGATCATTATCAATCAAAGCAATGTCCCTGTAATTGTAGATGCGGGCATCGGTGCACCTTCACATGCCGCTTATGCTATGGAACTAGGTGCCGATGCGGTATTAGTAAATACAGCCATAGCCGTATCACAACACCCTATAGCTATGGCAAGAGCATTTAAAATGGCCGTTGAAGCAGGCAGAATGGCCTATAATGCAAAATTAGCCCCAGTAAAGACTCACGCAGAAGCCAGTAGTCCTTTAACCCATTTTTTGAATATATAATAATATGAACAGCTTTAAAGACTTATTTAACACTTATGATTGGAACGATACCTTAAAAAGTATTTTTAACAAAACCGAGCATGACGTAGTAAGAGCTTTAAAGAATCCCAACCGAAACTTAGAGGATTTCAAGGCGCTACTATCTCCTGCTGCAAAACCCTACTTGGAGCAAATGGCACAACTAAGCAAACAGCTTACAGAGAAACGTTTTGGAAATACCATACAAATGTATGCCCCGATGTATTTAAGTAATGAATGTCAAAACATATGTACCTATTGCGGATTTAGCTTAACCAATAAAATCCCGCGTCGAACACTTACAAATGAAGAAATTCTTAAAGAAGTTACATATATTAAATCCAAAGGATATGATCATATTTTACTAGTTACAGGAGAAGCTAACAAAACCGTAGGTGTTCATTATATAAATAAGGCCATACAACTAATAAGCACTCATTTTTCAAACATATCGATAGAAGTACAACCTTTAGAGCAAGCGGAATACGCCCTTTTAAAACAAAGCGGACTCTATGCTGTTTTGGTTTATCAAGAAACGTACCATCCTGAAGCCTATAAAAAACACCACCCTAAAGGGAAAAAATCTAATTTCAATTATCGCTTAGAAACTCCTGACAGGCTTGGAAAAGCAGGAATCCATAAAATAGGCTTAGGAACTTTATTAGGATTGGAAGATTGGCGTGCCGACAGCTTCTTTACAGCTTTGCATTTAAAATATTTACAAAAGACCTATTGGAAAACCCAATATTCTATTTCATTTCCACGGTTACGCCCGCATTCTGGAGGATTAACACCAAAAGTAGCAATGACTGATGCCGATTTAGTACAACTCATCTGTGCATTTAGACTATTAGATGAAGACCTTGACTTATCAATGTCTACTCGTGAAAATGAAATATTTAGAAACAACATTGTAAATCTAGGGGTTACCTCTATAAGTGCAGAATCCAAAACCAATCCAGGAGGATATACAGTAGAAAAGCAATCTTTAGAGCAATTTGAAATATCGGACGAACGTAACACAGAAGCCTTTACCAAAATGTTAAAACAACAAGGACTTGAAGTCGTTTGGAAAAATTGGGAAAAGTTCACTCCCTAAAAAAAGTATTCTAATCAAAAATAATTGAATTCATATTACAAAAAAACCACGTTTTGTTTAACAACGTGGTTTTTTACATCTTCCTTATATTATTGTTTTAATCTACTTAAGATTAACCCCTTTTACAATAATCACTTCTCTCTAGCTACAGAAATTTCAATAGTCCCCTTATTTTCAACAACTTCATTTTTATTATTAATTTCACTTGAAACCGCTTTGGTTATTTCTTTTGCAGAATCTAATATAACGACACCGTCTTCTGTATGAGCTCCCAAAATAGGAGCTATTACTAAGCCTATTAAACAAGTTAGCTTAATTAAAATATTCATTGAAGGTCCAGAAGTATCTTTAAATGGGTCTCCAACCGTGTCTCCTGTTACTGCCGCTTTATGAGCATCGGATCCTTTATAAGTCATCTCGCCATTTATTTCAACTCCAGCTTCAAAAGACTTCTTTGCATTATCCCAAGCGCCACCAGCATTATTTTGAAAAATAGCCCATAATACTCCACTTACAGTAACACCTGCCATATAACCGCCTAACATTTCAGCTATGGTAAGTTTATTCATCCCAAATAATAAGGGTACAAAAGCAATTATTAATGGAAATCCAATGGCTAATAATCCTGGTAATACCATCTCCTTTAAAGAAGCTTTCGTAGAAATTGCTACGCATTTATCATATTCTGGAGTCCCTGTACCTTCCATAATTCCTGGAATATCTCTAAATTGACGTCTTACTTCTTCTACCATTTCCATAGCCGCTTTTCCTACGGCATTCATTGCTAATGCAGAAAACACAACAGGAATCATTCCCCCAACAAACAACATAGCCAATACTGGTGCTTTAAAAATATTAATCCCATCGCTGATCCCTGCTAAAGTTACATAAGCAGCAAATAAAGCTAAAGAGGTTAATGCTGCAGACGCTATAGCAAAACCTTTACCTGTTGCTGCAGTGGTATTCCCTACGGAATCTAATATATCTGTTCGTTCCCTTACTATTGGTTCTTG
The DNA here is from genome assembly GCF_057219185.1 of Lacinutrix sp. YIN62. Taxonomy (NCBI): domain Bacteria; kingdom Pseudomonadati; phylum Bacteroidota; class Flavobacteriia; order Flavobacteriales; family Flavobacteriaceae; genus Lacinutrix; species Lacinutrix sp. YIN62. Next base: position 24,132 of record NZ_JBXVVH010000015.1, on the reverse strand, counting down.
CTCACTCATTTCTGCAATGCCACCAGCATTATCTGATATTGGTCCAAAAGCATCTATTGCAAGTTGCATCGCCGTTGTTGCCATCATAGCAGAAGCCGCCAAAGCAACGCCATAAAAACCTGCAAAAGCATAAGAAGCCCAAATAGCGCCTGCAAATAACAAAACCGAAGGAAATGTTGAAATCATTCCTGTTGCCAAACCTGCTATAATATTTGTTCCTGCTCCTGTACTAGACTGCTGTACTATTTTTAAAATCGGTCGCTTACCCAATCCTGTATAATATTCCGTTACTGAAGAAATTACAGCTCCAACAACCAAACCAACTAGAGTTGCATAAAACACACGCATAGAAGAAATATCTTGCAATCCCTCTTCAAAAAACGCCATTTGCATTGTTTCTGGTAACATCCATTTTACGAGTCCTAAACAAGCTAAAGCAACTAAAATAATAGCAGTCCAGTTCCCTACATTTAAAGCCCCCATAACCTGAGATTCTTTAGCATCATTATTTTTAATTTTAACAAGCATTGTTCCTATGATAGATATTATAATTCCAACACCTGCAATTGCCATTGGTAATAAAATAGGCCCTATCCCTCCAAAGGCATCATTAATATGACCTCCCATATCTTTAATTACATAATTCCCCAAAACCATTGCTGCTAATACTGTTGCAACATAAGACCCAAACAAATCGGCCCCCATACCTGCTACATCCCCTACATTATCTCCTACATTATCTGCTATGGTTGCTGGGTTCCTTGGATCGTCTTCGGGGATACCAGCTTCGACTTTACCTACTAAATCCGCTCCAACATCTGCTGCCTTTGTGTAAATACCTCCTCCAACACGAGCAAATAAGGCAATAGATTCTGCTCCCAGTGAAAAACCAGCTAAAGTTTCTAATACGATTGTCATATCATGAGTTGATGTCCAGACACCATTCATAAAAAAGTTAAAAAAGAAAATAAAAAAAGTAGTTAACCCTAGAACAGCAAGTCCCGCAACTCCTAAGCCCATAACCGTACCACCTCCAAAAGAAATTTTAAGTGCATTTGGCAAACTTGTACGCGCTGCCTGTGTTGTCCTTACATTGGTCTTTGTTGCTATTTTCATACCTATGTTTCCTGCAAAAGCAGAAAATACAGCTCCAAAAACAAAGGCTATAACAATTAACCAATGTGTTGTTGATACAATTACAGATACTATACCCAATAATATACTTACAATAATAACAAAAATGGCCAGCAACCTATATTCTGCACTTAAAAAGGCTAATGCGCCTTCATAGATGTGATCTGAAATTTCTTTCATTTTGCCATCTCCAGCATCTTGTTTCATTACCCAAATTCGTTTAATCCACATAAAGATTAAACCCAAAATAGCCATTGCAATAGGCATATAAATCATCATTGATTCCATATTATTTTAGTTTTATTAATTTTTAACGAACACTAATGTAGTAAATTCAATTTTAAGTAAGAAATATTTCAAATACAGTATTTTTTTAATTAAAAAATTACCATTTTAATAATTTTAACTTAAAGTAATATCAATTTTAAATCACATCAATTTCACAAAAAACAACACAACACACAACTCCTTGAAAAATAGCTTATTAACAAAAAAAAGCCCATTCAAACGAATGGGCTTTACCTATTATAAATAAAATACGAATTTAGTTCTTTACTTTATTTTTAAACTTATCAAAGTCACTTTGTTTCACTTCTTTTGGCCAAGAATTGTTAGAAGTATCAACATCTGCTGTTTCCAATTTAGGATCGACTTTAATACTAACGATCTCTTTTTGAGAAGCTATATCCTTACTCACTTGATTATCATTAAGTCTCCATATTTGAGCTGGATAGGTTTCCGTTTTAGATGTTCCATCTGCATAAGTATATTCCACTATAATTGGCATTACCAAACCACCTGGCTTCTCAAAGGTCACATTATAGAAATACTTAGGTGCTTCCATTTTAGCGCGCTCTGATGCTGTAAAATTATCCATTATGTACTCTTTAAGTGATGTTGAATTCTCCAAAAGCGTCCCATTTTTCATCTCATCCTTATAGTCATCACTTCCTTCTTCTACCATATATACCAATGGCGGTAAATCACTTAATTCCAAACCTCTGGCTTTTGCGCTTTCTACAACTTCTTTAGTAGGCTCATTAGACACGTAGAATTTTTTCACATCTTTTATTCCAATGTCTACATAATCCGTTGTATAAAACCATCCTCTCCAAAACCAATCTAAATCAAATGCTGAAGCATCTTCCATAGTACGGAAAAAATCTTCTGGGGTTGGGTGTTTAAACATCCAACGTTGTGCATATTCTCTAAAAGCGTAATCGAATAATTCTGGTCCCATTACCGTTTCACGAAGTATATTCAATGCGGTTCCTGGTTTTCCGTAAGCATTATTACCAAATTGATAGGTGTTTAATCCTTTTGTCATAATTGGAGCGATGTAATCTTGATCTCCTCCCATATAGTTTACAATTTTAGCAGCAGGTCCACGACGTGATGGATAAGCTGTTTGCCCTTTAGATAATGCTTTAGGGTATTCTTTCCCAAAATCTTGCTCAGCGACATACTGTACAAATGTATTTAAACCTTCATCCATCCATGTCCACTGGCGTTCGTCACTATTCACAATCATAGGAAAAAAGTTATGTCCTACTTCGTGAATAATCACACTCATCATTCCAAACTTTGTTCTATCACTATAATTCCCATCTTTATCTGGACGTCCATAGTTCCAGCAAATCATAGGGTATTCCATACCTTGTTGTTTCGCATGTACAGAAATCGCTTTATGGTATGGGTAATCAAATGTCATACGTGAATACGATTTTAATGTACTTGCGACAGCTTTTGTTGACCAATCTTCCCATAACGGATTTCCTTCTTTAGGGTACATAGATACAGCCATAACCTCTTTATCCCCTATTTTAACAGCCATCATATCCCAGATGTATTTTCTAGATGTTGCAAAACCAAAATCACGAACATTTTCAGCATAAAGCTTCCATGTCTTTTTATCTGTAGCTTTTCTTTTTTCTTTAGCTTCTGCTTCTTTTTGTGTAACGATTACAACAGGTTTATTAAACGATTTTTTAGCCTTGTTATAGCGCTTCATCATATCTTTAGAAAACACTTCACTTCTATTCATTAATTTTCCAGTCCCATCTAAAATGTGATCTGCAGGCACTGTAATATTTACTTCAAAATTTCCAAAAGGCAAAGCAAATTCGTCACGCCCCCAAAACTGAGAATTTTGCCATCCTTCTACATCACTATAAACCGCCATTCTTGGATAAAATTGAGCAATCACATAATTTCTATTATCTGAATCTGGAAAGTACTCATACCCTGAACGACCTCCACTTATTACGTGATCGTTAATATTATACCACCATTTAATTGAAAAAGAAAATTTCTCTCCCGTTTTTAAAGCTTTTGGAAGGTCTACACGCATCATCGTTCTGTTAATCATATGCGACAATGGTTTCCCGTTGGCGTCCTTTACTTCTTCAATGTTAAAACCGCCATCGAAACCTTCTGTCATATACTTATTTGTAAATGAAGAAACTTTTTGAGCTGCAGAAATCCCTCCATTTTGGATTAAAGGACTTTTAGAGTCTCTTGCTCTTACATTTTGATCCAATTGTACCCATAAATAATTTAAATCATCTGGTGAATTATTGGTATAGGTAATGGTCTCGTTCCCTGAAAGCTTAGCATTAACATCATCAAGTTCTAAATCCATCTTATAGTCGGCTTGCTGCTGGTAATATGCTGGTCCTGGTGCACCTGATGCAGAGCGATACATATTTGATGTCGCAAACTCATCATACAATTGCTTAAATTTATTGTTATTTGTGTGCCCTTGCTTCTGTTCTGCTTTTTTTTCTTGCTCTTGTTGCGCTATTGCTCCAAGAGAAACGAACATAACAGAAAGAAAATAATACTTAAGTTTAATCATCGTTAAAAAGTTCTTGTTTTTAAATAAAATATAATTTGTCAAATTAACAATTTTTAAGATTTATTGCTTCTCTTTTATTAGAAGTTTAACAAACCTTTATCGTTTTCAGGAGTTAGTATAAATGTTTTATGTTTTGAATTTATAAATGTTCTTACAATATTCTTTTGATCTTCGAACAGATCAAAAAGAACTTCGTTAACAACTTCAAAAGTCTTAACTTCTTTTATATTTTCAATCTCTAAATAGCAGTGTACAATATCGTCTTCATATTCCTTTCCTAAAAAAACGAAATGTACAGGAGTATTATTTATATTGATTACTAATTTAGATTTAATATATTTTTCAATATAAATATCAATCTGTGTCTCATCTTTCCCTGCATTTAGTATGATTGCATCATCATAGCGTTCTTGAAGCAATCGCTCGAAATCATCAATAAATATTCTAGATGTAATTTGTATCGCTTGCTTTTCTTTTACAAAGTCTATCTGCGTTACACTAACATAATATTTATGCACTGCTGTAAATGCCAATAATGGTAAAATTAAAATTAATAGGCGCTTTTTCATTGGATTTTTTAATCTATTGTTTCATTTTCAAAACTAATCATTTGATTCTAATTGCCTCGATTAGTCTTTATTTTCTTTATTCGATTGATACACCTTATATTTCTCTTCGATATATACTAATGCTTCTATATCACTAACACTACATCGGCTCATAAAACCCTTATCTTCTGAGCAGAAAAAGAAAAAATCCATTTTCAAATCTTCACTCAATGGATTACTATTAAAAAAATCTTCCGATAATCGTTCTTTTAATCGATACATCAACTCTTCATTCTTTTTTAACTTTATAAAATGTTTCAATCGTTTTCTTCTTCCTGAAATGGTATTAATTAAACCTGACAGAGACATTAAACTGCTCGAAGCTTCAAATAGCAATCTTTCATTTTTTGTTTTTCTTTTTCCTTTGTACCCAGGAATACCGACGTCATAAAAGTTAATACTTGGTTTTGCGTCTGAACTTGAAACATCTAAAGAGAGATTTCCTGATAATATTTTCCCCCACAACAACTTCATTTAGTTCGTTTAATAATACTTCTAACTCAACTATTAGCTTTTATTAATGATATGGTTTTCAGAAATGTATAATGAAACTGCTTTATAAGATATAGAGGTTATAATTAAAGTGTCGTTTAACTGCCCTTTTATCCTAAATTCCCCTAAACTATTTGTTTCAGCAAATTCTTTTCTAGAATTATTTAACACATGTATCCCTTCTAAATTACCACTTGCCTTAACTGTTCCAAATAATTCGATAGTTTGAGAATAGCCAAAACTGAACACAAAAAATAAACAGAATATACTTACTATGTTTTTCATTTTTTAATGCCTTTTTCTTTTAAAAATGCTTTACTTTTCTCTTGAAGATATTCGATCAATTTTATTTCATTCCCTTCCATTAATAATGCCACATCAAACCCTTCGTTTTCTACGAAAAAAATAAAGTCGGTAACGCTTTCCTTTGGTATGTTATAATTGCTTACAAAATAATCTTCTGTATAAAGAATAGATAATTGTAACGCAGGCATTTCTTCATCCATAACAGCTTTTATGGCTGCTCGTTTTTCTTTTTCACTTTTATTTTTAAAGAGAGAAGGCGCTACCATTCCTAATATTTTTACAAAATCTGCTAAATATTCTGGAGATTGATGTAATGCTATATTTTTTACTTCACTATGGTGATCGTCTGACATATCAAAGTCATTAAAACTTCCAAAACTAAATAAGAGTGGACTCATAGTCTTAACATCATCTATATCTGTAACTAAAGAGCCTGTTAAATTATGTGGTAAAATAATAACTTCATTTAAACTATTAATACGTTCTACTAAGTAGATTTTCAAGATTTGCTTATCTATAACATCTTGCGTTATTTTTAATGTAAGCGGAATAAATTGTAACGCCGAAATCTCAACCTTATCATTTAGCGCCACTTTTATTTTAAATTTACCGTCTTTACTTGTTATAGTTCCTTTATTAGCAGATGTATTATAGATCGTTATGTTTTCTAAATCTCCTGCGCTAACAACAATCTCTCCTTTAACTTCTATTCTATTAATATCTTGAGAAAAAATTGTAGATACAGAAAATAACACAATGCAAATTGATAAGTATAGTTTCATTTTAATTAGTTTTTACAATGTAAAGTTCGGTTTTCAGTTCGTAATTGTTATTTAAATTAATTTAAACTTTTGTTAAAACAGATGTTTACATAAATTTACAATAAATAGATTGTAAAAACAATCACACTATTAAAACAACAAAACAACCTATAAATGAGACATTTAATTATCGCAAGTACTTCAACAGTCTATGGAGAAAAACCCTTAGAATATATTACAAAGGCTTTAGTAGAGTTGTTTAAAGATACAAACGAAGTGTTATTCATACCCTATGCCCGTCCTGGTGGGTTATCGCATGATGATTATACTTCAAAAATAAAAGCCGTTTTTGCTAGTATTAATAAAAAGATTATCGGTATTCACGAATTTAAGGATCCTATTGAAGCTATTAAAGCAGCCAAAGGCATTTATGTTGGTGGAGGGAATACATTTGTTTTAGTTAACCAACTCTACAAAAACAATTGTTTTAATGCTTTAAAATCTGTTATAGACCAAGGAACGCCATATTTAGGAACTAGTGCTGGAAGTAATATATGTGGATTAACAATGCACACTACCAACGATATGCCCATTGTATATCCACCAAGTTTTAAAACATTAGGAATTGTTCCTTTTAACATTAATCCTCATTATTTAGATCCCAATACTAATAGTAAACACATGGGAGAAACCAGAGCTACGAGAATCGAAGAGTTTCATAAGTTTAATACGCAACCTGTAGTTGGGATAAGAGAAGGTAGTTGGTTAGAAGTAAAAGACAATTCTATTCAATTAAAAGGCCCTTTAAGCGCGCGTATTTTCGAGTACAATTCGCAACCATATGAAATAGAAACAACAACCTTTTTAAATACTTTAAAGTAAAATATCTCTGTGATTAAATCACAGATTGCTAGGATTTCATTTCTAACTTAATTGCTCAAAAATTCAAATAAATATTAAAAATACTAAACATTGGTTCTTTGTTGTTGGTAAAAAACAACTACAATACAAAGCACGACAACAAACACGAACACAGCACCTACCCCACTAACACAGAGTCTTTTACATCATTATTTTTTTTTTTTTGCTTAATCTTTTTTGTTTAATCTTTTTGTACATTTACTAAACAGATGAGTAAAACTATTTATATAATCGGTTCTGGATTTTCAGCATTGTCCGCCGCTTGCTATTTAGCAAAAGCAAACTATAGTGTTTTTGTTTTAGAAAAAAATACAACTATTGGAGGTAGAGCAAGACAGCTTATAAAAAACAATTTCACTTTCGATATTGGTCCAACTTGGTACTGGATGCCAGATGTTTTTGAGCGTTTTTTTGCAGACTTTAATAAAAAACCTTCAGATTATTATCCTTTAGAAAAATTGAATCCTGCCTATAAAATCTATTTTGAAGATGGAGATTCCATAACCGTTCCTGATAATCTTGAAGCCATTTACACCCTTTTTGAGCAAGAAGAAACAGGGAGTTCAAAACATTTAAAAGCCTTCTTAGAAACAGCCAAATACAATTACAACTTGGCTGTAAAAAATATGGTTTATAAGCCGGGATTAACTCCTTTAGAGTTAATAACGCCACAAACAGTTCTGAGGTTATCGCAGTTCTTCTCTACCATTAGAAAGCAAGTTAGAAAGCATATTAAGAGCAAAAAACTAATACAAATATTAGAATTTCCTGTATTATTTTTAGGTGCAAAACCGAGTAATATTCCTGCTTTTTATAATTTTATGAATTATGCCGATTTTGGTTTAGGAACATGGCACCCCAAAGGCGGCATGTATAAAGTTATAGAAGCTATGGTTACTTTGGCTACTGAATTAGGCGTCTCCTTTAAAACACATGCTACTGTTGAAGAAATCACTGTAAATACTAAAGGGGTTGCCACAGGTATGGTTGTAAATGGCAAGCATATAAAGGCGGACATAGTACTTAGTGGTGCTGATTACTATCATACAGAGAGCCTTTTACCCAAGAAATACCGTCAATATTCAGCATCCTACTGGGATAAAAAAACATTTGCTCCTTCTGCTTTACTATTTTATGTTGGTTTTGACAAAAAATTAAGTAATGTAAACCATCATACATTGTTTTTTGACACTGATTTTGACAGCCATGCAAAAACAATTTATGACAGACCAAGTTGGCCTGAATCCCCTTTGTTTTATGCTAGTTTTCCATCGATAACAGATAATAGTTTTGCTCCAGAAAACAAAGAAGCTGCTACTTTTTTAATTCCGCTTGCACCAGGAATAGAAGATACCCCAAAAATTAGAGATCACTATTTTAATATTATTATTCGCAGGTTAGAGAAACTCACGAATCAATCTGTTAAATCTCATATTTTATTTAAAGAAAGTTTTTGTGTAAATGATTTTATAGAACAATACAATTCGTATAAAGGCAATGCATATGGCCTCGCAAACATATTAACTCAAACGGCTTTTCTTCGCCCTAAAATTAAAAGTAAAAAAGTAAAAAACTTATTTTTTACAGGTCAGCTTACTGTTCCTGGCCCAGGTGTTCCGCCATCCATTATTTCAGGAAAAATAGCTTCAGATTTAATCTTTAAATCCCTACAATGACTACAATGAAAAAAAAGCAATTATTTGACGAGATCTCATTTACAAGTAGTAAGCTTGTAACACAAAAGTACAGTACTTCTTTTTCTTTAGCAACCAAAATGCTTTCGCCAAAAATTAGGTGGGCTATTTATAATATTTATGGGTTTGTTAGATTTGCTGATGAAATAGTCGATAGTTTTCATGCTTTTGATAAAGAAACCCTACTCTTAGACTTTGAACAACAGTATTTTATAGCTAAAAAAAGAGGCATTAGTTTAAACCCAATATTAAATTCTTTTATACTCACAATTAACAGGTTTAATATTGAAGACCATATGGTTAGTGCCTTTTTAGAAAGTATGAAAACTGATTTATATAAAACCGAATATAAGAGCAAAGAAGACTATAAAAAATACATTTATGGCTCGGCAGATATGGTTGGCTTAATGTGTTTAAAGGTTTTTGTAAATGGTAATGAAAACCGGTTTCAAGATTTAAAAGCACCTGCTATGCGATTAGGCTCAGCTTTTCAAAAAGTAAACTTCTTACGCGATTTAAAAGAAGATTATCAAGAATTGAATCGCTCTTATTTTCCAAATGTGAATTTTGGACAATTAGATGAGTTGACAAAAAGCTTAATTATTAAAGAAATTGAAGATGATTTTGATTTTGCTTATAAAAATGGTATTTTAAAACTCCCTGTAGAAGCTAAATTTGGTGTATTTATTGCTTATAGATATTATAAAAAATTGCTAAAAAAATTAAAAGCAACGCCGTCCTCTAAAATTATGGACCGCAGGATTAGAATATCGAACCCAACAAAAATAAATTTATTAGCAAGGAGTTATGTCAAATATAAACTCAATCTTTTGTAATAAATGCCCTTTTATGGAATACGGTAGTAGTCTTTAATAAGGACATAAACCATTTTAAATTAGCGAATACAAGGAATGCATATACTAAGATGAAAAAAGAGAGGATACTAAACAAAGTATAACAATAAAAAAGGACTTTTAGAAGCCTCTATAAAACGCTCCGATATGATTTTATTATACATTTTAATTATAGCAATTACCTTTTTAACAATGGAAGGCATAACTTGGCTCACTCATAAATACATTATGCATGGCTTTGGTTGGTATTTACACGAAGATCATCATCAGCCTGGATATCCTCATATTTTTGAAAAAAACGATGCCTTTTTTATAGTTTTTGCCATTCCTAGCATTTTATTATTCTATTTTGGAGTTCACCCTCAGTTAAACGCGTTATTCTCGATTGGGTTAGGGATTTTACTGTATGGTATTGCTTATTTCCTTATTCATGATGTATTAATCCATCGCCGATTTAAATGGTTTGACAAAACCAACAATTGGTATTTAAGAGGCTTACGGAAAGCACACAAAATACACCATAAACATTTAGGAAAAGCGGATGGTGAATGCTTCGGAATGTTATTTGTGCCATTTAAATACTTTAAAGCATATAAAAAGTGAGTCATTATTTGTACCTCATACTAAATTTAAGCAGTCTAAGTATTCCGTTATTGTTTAGTATTTTTGAAAAGAAATTTCATTTTATTCAACATTTAAAACCTGCAATAATAAGCATTGTTATAGTTGCTATTCCATTTTTAATTTGGGATATTTTATTTACAATTAATGGCATTTGGGGCTTTAATTCAGATTATCTTATAGGCCTTCAAATTTTAAAAATACCGCTGGAAGAATGGTTATTTTTTTTATGTATCCCGTATGCCTGTTTATTCACACATGAAGTATTAAAATATTATTTTCCAAAGTTTAAATTAACAGCGACAACAACAATCGCTTTAAGTAGCCTGCTTATTACTTTGGCTTGCGTATTACTTATTTTTAATTTTGGTAAATGGTATACTACTGTAAATTTTGGTCTCTTTATTGTACTTATGATTTATAGCATAACATTCCAGTTAAAAACCTTACAGTGTTACTACCCTAGTTTTTTTATTATATTATTCCCTTTTTTAATCGTTAATGGCGTTTTAACGGGATGTTGCTTAGAACAGCCTGTCGTTTGGTACAACAATGCAGAGCATACAGGACTAAGACTATTCACAATACCTTTTGAAGATGTTTTTTATGCTTTCACATTGTTGGTTTCTATACAATATATATTCAATAATTTGAAGAATATGAGACGCGATTAAAAAGCATTGCTAACGATAAATTACAATGTATTATTCTATTGTTAAGATTTCTTCCTTTCAATTTGAAAACTAATGATTCTTATAACATTAATTATTCAATCTTAGTTCCTGTAATTATCTTTTCCCCAAAACTTTCTTCTCCCGTCACATAATTAACGTATCGGCTTGTTTCTATATATTCGAAAGCGTTTATTGTAATTGTTCCCTCTCTTTTTGTCCATCCGCCTGTATTACCATGTGGAATCGTTTGAGAAGAAAATAGTCCTTCTGTAGGATTAGGGAGCGTTAATTGCTTGAAGTAACGGTCTCCAGCAACCATTAGATCTTGGGGTTGATAATGCACATTTAAAATATTATCATTAAAGCGATGAATTTGGCCTAAAAATAAACTATTAGGATCATTATTTACTGTAAAACGCCAAGTTCCAACATATCTAGAAATATCATTTTCGTTGAACTCGGAAACGGCTATAGGTTTTTCTGAGCAAGATTGTACTAATACAAGTGTTAAAAAAACCAATATTAAATAAACTATTTTTTGCATAAGACTACAGTCGTTAATACTGAAATCATCTTACAAAAATTATAGTTTTTACGTTTTCACCTATTGATTCTGTAAATCTACTATAAGAAATCGTTTGATAAAAATTATCTTTCATATGTTGAACGTGCAACAAAAAGTTGGATTTTATAGTTGTGAAACTAAGTTGTTAGTTTCTGATTAAACATATGTGTTTTAAATTGTCCAGTTTATTGAAAAGAGGGTAATGCAAAGCTATTTATGAGCGAATAGTGGATAAATAAAAAATTAAGAGTAGTACTAATAATAGTCTGTAATAAGCTATTATTAAATCTGGGGGTTATTTATGATCAAGACTATAGAAGCACTTTAGTAAAATTTAAATGTATTTTACTTATTTTTTTACTACAATTATTCTTAGGCTGCAATTGGTTTTTTATTTTGGCGTTGGCAAGCGCAAAATAATTACTCGTGATATTTCTATTCTATACTATGGCGTTCATGAATGCTAATGCTTTTGCGTTATAAAACAATTGGGTACTTGCTGTGACTTTTTCACATAACGACTAATTATACCCACAACCTAACACCCTAAATACCAGCTTTTTACAATTGCGCATTAAAAAAAATGTTGAACTATTAGAATACTCTATTTAAACGAGAAACAAAAAATAATGGCGTTTATTTACTTAAAATAATCTCTTAAAAGTTTTTTATGTCTTGTAATGGCACACTCTTTTACGAAGTGGCGTAGAAGTGAAGTGAAATGTGTGTAACATGGGGTTTTAGCTAAAAAGGTTAACTAACCGCAATTAACCGCAACTATATAGGGCTTTAATAGGGCTTTAATAGGGAGTATCTATGAAGTAAACATTAACTAAGCATCTGCATGACCTGTACTAAAATAACTATACTGTTTAGAATATTAAACCGAATATAATTATACAACCTTATTTAGCCTATTGTAAACTTAAGAGTGCATAGACCGTTTTAACGACTCGTTTAGAGCTGAATGTTTAAATGTGAATTGGTTTCTTTCTTTGGAAGGGGTTAATAAAAATTTGATAAAATGGAAATAACTCAGATTCTCTAATTAAAAAAGGGAGGTGCGTTTAAGGGACGTTTATATTTTTGGCAGCAAACTAAGGTTAATAGCTAACAAAAAACACGTAGAACTACGTATTTAAATTTTTTAAAGAAAACTTATAATTCCCTGTTTTCGGGGATGAATATAAGGTTTTCTATTCCTACATTTGTGCATGTTTTTAAAGTTCCGATACTTTTTTTCCTTCCTCTTTGTCTGTTATACTTCTATTGGTATGGCACAAACAGCAGCCTCTATTATTGAAAGTGAAGAAAAAAAAGTATCGGAACTTTTTTATTATTTCAATAATGGTGAAGAAAAAAAAGCATATGATCAAGCGCATCATTTACTAAGCACCTTTAAATCAAATAAAGCACAAACGAATACTAATTTATTATTGGCATACTACCACAATAAATATGTAGCTATAGATTCTTCTATTTATTATACCCATCAAGCACTTAAAAGTAAAAAAAAAATTAAAGATTCTTTAGGGGTTCGATTAACCATATTGTCTTATCAATTGCTTGCGCTAAATAACAGAAATAAAGGTTTGTATCATGAAAGTAAAAAGTGGCATATAAAAGGAGCTGAACTTAGTGAAAAACATAAGGAAACAAACTTGTACTATACGCATTTACACGGATTGGCAAGTACTTATGTTACACTTGGTAAAACGCAAGAGGCTTTAGCGCTTTTCGATAAATGTATTCAGTTTTGTAAAGATGAAGAACTTATTTTAGGAAGTTACATCAATTTAGGTTCTATCTATTCGTCGTTTTCTAAATATGAAAAGTCCAATGCTTATTTACAGAAAGCAAAAGCCATTTGCGAGACAGATAGCTATAGAAAACAAGCTTTAGTAAATATCATTATTATTATAGGAGATAATTATTTAGGTAAGGGAGAAACAGACAAAGCACTTTCTGCTTTCTACGAAGCAAAAAAAATTAGCAGTGACAATAGATACTATAAATTAGAGCTTATTATTTTAAGTAAAATAGGCACGGTATTATTCAATGATAAACGAGATAGTGAAGCCTTTTTAATTTTTTCTAATGCTTTAACTAAAGCTATGAATTTGGGTAATTTAGATATAGAGATGAATAGCTATCTTATGTTAGAAAAGCTCTCGATTAGAAAAGGCGACCACCGTAGTGCTTATAGCTACGGGAAGCACTATTACCAGATAAAAGATTCTATAGAGAATTCGCAAAAGGAAAAAGAGATTAACCGCTTAGAAGTTAAATTTAAAACGCTAGAAAAAGAAAAAACGATAAAGTTATTACAAATAGAAAACCTAAATAAGAGTTTACATATTAAAAACAAGGATATAGAAATAGAAAAATATAAGCTTCAAGAAGCTATTATTGCAAAACAAAATGAAAATCAGGTATTACAATTGCAAAATGGTGCTGAAAAACGTAAAAATGAAATAGCATTACTTAAAGAAAAAGAAACGTTAAAAGCTTTAGAACTAGATAGAGAAAAGACCATTAAACATATTGTTCTTGTGGCTTTTTTCATTTTATTAGTTCCTATTGCGGGCCTTTTAATTATCTATTATCAAAAATTACAAGCACAAGGTTTACTTAATAAAAAAGAGAAAGAGATTAATGAGCAGCAAGTAATTTCATTAAAAAAAGATCAAGAAATAAAGTTAATTAAAGCATCGATTAGAGGTCAAGACCAAGAGCGCAAAAAGATTGCTCAAGAAATGCATGATAGTGTTGGCGGTAATTTAGCAGCCATAAAATTACAATTTAGTCAGCTTTCTAATCATCCAGATCAGTTGCAATTAATTTACAGTCAGTTAGACGATACTTATGAACAAGTCAGGAACATATCACATAATTTGTTGCCCAAAAAAATTAGAGAAAATGATTTTGTTTTTTTGATCAAAGAGTACACTCATACCGTAGAAGATGCCAGTGAGATAAAATTTAATGTTTCATTTTACGACGAAGAAAAAATCAATAGCATAAATAAGATTTTACAAAACGAATTGTTTTCCATTTTTCAGGAGTTAACAACCAACACGCTTAAGTATGCTAAAGCGAATACCATAGATATACAATTAGATTTTTTAAACGAATGTCTGTTTTTTATGTATGAAGATGATGGTATGGGATTCGATGTATCGAAGACTACATTAGGTATCGGTTTAACGAATGTTAAGAATAGAATTGAAAACTATAAAGGCGTATTACATATCGACTCTAAAGCGAACAGAGGCACCAACATCCACATAGAAATTCCATTAAAAGCAAAGACAAATGAAGCATAACCTTATTATAGCCGACGATCATAAAATGTTTTTAGATGGCTTATTAAGTATTCTAAAAACCGAAAGTAATTACAACATTCTATTTACAGCAAATCATGGTGGGGATGTTCAAAAATATATTTCGATAAATACAGACGAAAAAATAGATCTTGTAATTACCGATGTTACTATGCCTAAAGTATGTGGTATTGTTTTAAATAAGTGGATAAAGAAAACGAACAGAAATATAAAAACGTTGGTGGTTAGTATGCACAATTCGCCAAAAATTATTGACGATCTTATCGAAAGTAGCGTGGATGGTTATCTTCAAAAAAACGCACAAAAGAAAGAGTTTTTAAAAGCGATAGAAACTATTTTAGGAGGTGAAAAATATTTCTCGAAAGAAATTAAAGAAATCTACCTAAAAAACAAATTTGAAAAGAATAAAGAAAAGGAAATTAAACTAACAAAAAGGGAAGTAGAAGTGATTTCGTTTATAGCGGAAGAGTTTACCACTCAAGAAATTGCGGATCAATTGTTTTTGAGTAAGCATACTATTGAAAGTTACCGTAAAAACTTGATTACGAAACTAAATGTTAGAAACCTTGCAGGACTTACCAAATACGCCATTAAAAAAGGCTATGTATCTTAATAGTATGCATATATTATCAATAACTATATTTTAAGGGGCGCTATTTTATAATAGCGCCCCTTTTTTATTGCTTGTCTCTTAAAACGAAGTGTTTCAGCTGTTTAATAAAAACCATACTTTATCTGGTTTCATATTCGGTATTATTTTCAGTAAAAACAACACAAAAACAATGCACCAACTAACTGAATGTTAGCCACAAACAATTAAACACCCTGTTTGCAGGGTATTCATTTTCACTAAAAACAGGGTTAAATAAAGGAGATATCTAGCATAAATTTGTCCCAGAGAATAGGAAATACCACAAGTTAATAGCATAAAAATAACAGGTGTTTTTTATTCTAAAAAACAAACAATTTTTAATTATTAAAAACAAAATTATGACTTTCGGAATTACACTTATTTTATTAAGCATTATTGCAGTACCATCTTTATTATTATCAAAAAAACCTAACGCAAAAGAACTGTTAGAAAAAATAGAGCCTTATCAAGGTTGGATTGGACTTATCTTTTGTTTTTATGGTGTTTGGGGTATTATTTTTTCCATTTTAAATTTAGGCTGGCTTACAACATTCCCAATTTGGTGGGCATCATTATTAGCAGGAAGTATTGTAGAAGCTGTTCTAGGGTTTATGTTAGGATTTAGTCTTATTAATAAATTTGTTTTATCTAAAAACGAGGCTGCTAAAGCAAAAGCAATAGTGCTTAGAGAGAAATTAGCTCCAAAACAAGGCAAATTAGGAATTGTAGGGCTCTTTGTTGGTGCCTGGATGATTATTGCTTCTATTTTATTCTTCTAAAAAAATAGAAAACTGAAATTATTATGAGCAAAATAATTTTTTTAATAGCAGTGTTATTCACTGTTTCATCAATAGCACAAGCACACAGAAATACAATTACCGTAGTTGGTGAAACCGAAATAAGCGTAGAGGACAATAATTACACTGTTTTAATCTCATTACAACAAATACTTGTTTATGAAGGGCAAGGAGAAGTAGAAGTTGCTTCTGTAACTGATGTTAAAAACAATTACATCAATAAATTAGGCGATTTAGGGATCGATTTTAGCCGGTTTCGTAGAAGTACATATTATGAGTTTACTGCGTCTTATTCACAAAACAGAGCATCGGAATATTATTACCTAAAAACAACGAATAAAGAAGATGTTCGAAACATTTTAAATCTAAAATTAGCAGGAACTTCTATTATTAATACAGAGATAGAATCCAAGAAATTAACAAACAACGAATTAGTAAGTCTTGCAAAAAAAGCAATAGATAATGCAAGAGATAAAGCAGAGGCTTTAGCTAAAAAATTGAATAAAACTGTTGGTAAAATTGTTGGTGTTGTAGATCGAAACACAAGCGTACAGCACACACAAAATTATGGGACTAATAGACTGCAAAGTCATGTAGTAACTGTCTCTTTTGAATTACAATAATGAATGTCTATAAATTAATATAATAAATAACAAAACATGAAAATTAAATTAGTAGTATTATCAGTATTCACTTTCTGTTGTCTTTTTAATGCAGAAGCTCAAAAATTAAAAAAGTTTGGAAGTTCTGTCGAGAAAAAGATTGGTCCAAAAACAATTAAAGTACCTTATACAGATGTTATATCGTATTTAGGTTATGCTTCTGCAGGAAATGAAGATGAAATAGTAGATGGTAAAAAATTCTATTATATATACCTATGGATTCCTGCTGTTGCTCCAGAACTCGGTGTAAGAATGCTTTCTCCTGTAGCTAAAACAAAAGTAAAAAAAGCTATAAGCTCTGCAGATTATACAGCAAATAAATCTTCTAGCGATTATTTTGATACTTACATAACTTTAGAACGTTCTTCTATTTTAAAAAAAGAAGACATTACAGTAGAGGCTGCTAAAAACGCAACTTGGACTACCCTTGATAGTAATGATGATAGTAGTGAAATGCCAAAGCAACCTAGTGGAAGGAAATACAATTCTTTATTAAGATATAAGAGTGAGTTAGGGAGCCCTACAAAAGCTTTAACTGCAGGTTTATACCGTATTGGTTTTACGACTTACAAAACAGGTGAAGTTAAAGGAACATTTTTAGCAGAAGTTGCTGCTCCAGTAAAATTACCTGGTGTTGTAATGGCTAAAACTATTGAAACTCTTAAAAAAGAACTCTAAAATAAAATAGACATTCATAGTTTAAATAAAACACCTCTTTGTGTAAATGAAGCGGTGTTTTTAAATCTGCGAGGGTTTTCGTGAGTGAGCTAGAACTAGCAATAAATTAAAACAGATAAGAGCGATTCTAAACTTATCTGTGAATACGTAAAACAAGTTGAATAAAACTATGAAAAGGGAATAGTTTAGCCCCTAAACAGAATACAAATAGGATGCCGAGCAAGTTATATTGTATTGAAGTATTGATAATCCCATCGGAATTATTAACAATTCAACACTCCATAATCATCATTATGATATCATTAAAAAATAAATATTACCTCTAAAGAATTAGGCTAGTGCTTTTCATGGGAACCATTGTTGGGTGCTGGATTTTCTTCCCGAAAACTTGATAGCGTTGGCGCGAAAGCTCTTTTAAATTTGAGAGGTACGAACAAACTTTAAATGTGCTTGAATCTTGCGTTGACTTTTTTACTTATCTCTAATTATAAATCCATTTATGTTTTAAGTTTATTAATTAAGTCTCTAATAATAATATAATTTTCATCTTCCTTGCGTAACCAATTAGTGACAAAATTTAGTAGTGTAGAATGATATTGACTACTATCTCCATAACATTCTATACAAAAATTGAAAATCAAATCTTTAGAATTACTTGCCCCTTTAATGATAGATGAAATGTCTTTTTT
Source organism: Lacinutrix sp. YIN62 (assembly GCF_057219185.1). NCBI lineage: Bacteria > Pseudomonadati > Bacteroidota > Flavobacteriia > Flavobacteriales > Flavobacteriaceae > Lacinutrix > Lacinutrix sp. YIN62. Next base: position 5,844 of record NZ_JBXVVH010000015.1, on the reverse strand, counting down.
TGGTTGTAACACTTCTAAAAGGTGTTTTGCAAATTCTTCATCCCATATTATGTCTTCAGGAATTTCTAAAGGTAAATAGAATACTTTTTCTTTATAAAAATTTAAATATTTCTTAGAAAGTTTTAAATTTTGTTCTTCTTTTATTTTTTTTGATTGATTACCTCCATCAAGATAGAATTTAATATCACAACCTGTTTGTTTTTTTATTAATTCTTTCAGTTTAGTGCTTGTGTCTTGTTCATTTGGAGGAGTACTACTTAAATCAATAGGCGATACGGCTTTCTTTTGATCTCCATCAAATAATACGTATGTATCATCGGAAATTTCCATAATTGTCGTTATTCTTTGGTTAATATCATCAGCACCACCAGGAAGATATTTAATGTCAAAAATTTCTTGTATCGCTTCACCTAATTTTTCAAGTATTTTATCAATTAATATTTTAGCAGTTTTATCCTCAACCAAAATTATTTTTTTGTCTGTATTTTCTATTTCTAATTCGTGAAATGCTTCTTTATAACTTCTATTATTGTTGATAATGAATTTTCCGTTAGTGCTTAATGTAGAAAAAACTTTAATAGACTCATCAGGCATCTTTTCAAGAAGAAATGGAGAATGCGTAGAAATTACAACTTGATGTTTTTTCTTAATGCATTGTTCTAATAAAAAAGACATTAATCGTTTTTGAGCACCACTGTGTAGCGATGTTTCTGGTTCGTCTAATAATATTAAGCTTTCTTTTGGAGCGTTAAATATTTTATGGACTAAAATAACAATGGCTGTTTCACCACTTCCAGCAAAGGCTTCTGAATAATTAATGTTTTTTTGTTTTAATCTAATTGATACACCCCAATCTTTAAAAAGATTGTGTTCAATTATCTCAATAGTTTCAAATTCTTTTCTCAGAATTTCGGAAACTATTTTAGTTTCAGGAGGCGTTAAGGTTATTTTAGCTTTATTTCTATTAGGACCGTAATAAGAAATGATAGTATCATCATCAAAAGCTTTTTTAAGCTTATTAGAATAGAAACGTAAAAAATCTTGTTTAGTCTTGTGTGTGTTAGATGAAAAATTTAGAAAATGAAAGAATTTATCAAATGCACTTAATTCTGATCTAAAATCGAGGTATATAACATTTTTGTCAATAGGAGAAAATCTCTTTTTAGTTGACATTCCATAACCTGAATTTGGCTTAGCTGTTTCCCAATAATCAGGGTTATTATATTTCTTGTGGTTAATGCGATGTTTAAGAACTTCATTAATATCTTTACCTTCTTTAAAGCCATATATAAAACAATTTCTATTTTTTTCAAATTCTTTTATAGGATCTAACTCTGTTGTGAACCAGTAATCCCCCAGACTATAGCCCTTGGGACAACCATAAAGAGATTGTAAAGTTGAGCTTTTACCACCTCCGTTTTTTCCTACCAGAAATGTAATTGGAAAATCAAATGTTATTATAGTATTACTTTCTAAATTTCTAAAAAACGGAAATCTAATATGTTCTATATATTGTTTATGAATGTTTTTATCTCTTAATTTTTAAGTGTTTTTATTTGGTCAATCATAGAAACCTTATTTGTAGGTTTAACTTAAAATATAGTTGGTCATTTTCTTTATAAACCTCACCAAATTTATGTCGAGTACTACTTGCAGTTTCTAATTTTGTATTATTAAATAAATAATCTTCAAATTCATTTTTGTCATAAATATGATAGCATAAAACATCTCCATTTTCTTTTACGATTAAATACCCACCAGTAGCCTCATATTGTCCAGTCCAAACTTTCGAAGGCATCATTCCTAAAGCTATATCAGTTAAAAATCGTTTAATTTTATATTCATAGAATTGATGTTGATTTGAAGTATCGAACTCTAAAGGATTTTTAACAGCTGTTCTTTCTACTAAATCGACAATTTTTGATTTATCGCTCGAATAAAACTCATATACAATTTGTGATAGTATTTCCGGTAATTTACTGTCGATAAGAATTAAATTGTTTGAAAATATTTGCTTTTCGGCTTTAAAGAAAACAAGTTCGTTACCATTTGAATATATAGATTTCACTCTCCCTTTCAAATCAGCAGATTCTTTTTTCCCTCTTTTGACAATCATTGAATTAATTTCCTCAATTTCTATATTGTCAATATCTTTATTTATTTTAAAAATAAAATTGGTAGTCTTTCCTGCATTTAGGAGAGTAGAAGGGCTTCCTAATTGTGATTTTATACTAAAACCTAAAGTAGGTTGTTGATTTGTTCTTTGATCGTGAACAACAATGGTAATGTCTGTTTTTGTGCTTGAGCCTGCTTTTAAAGAAAGACAGTTAATAGATTGCATAAACTCTTCAATTTCGGGAACCGAAAATGTTCTTTCTTTATTCTCCTTTATTTTTTTAAGTAGGAATTGAGCTTTTTGTTTAAATTCTGAGATTTCAATTTTAAGAACTTCTTCTCCTCCAGAAATAAGTATTATTTCGTCTTGAATAGAATATTCAAAATTACTATTATTTTCTGTTCTTAGAACACGTAAAATAGGATAAACAATTCCCTCTAATTTTTCAATATCTTTATTTCCAAGAAATAACTGTTTGTCTCCAAGTAATTTGAAAAGAGTATAAATTTCACTCCATTCTCCTTTATTTCCTGTAATCATAATGCGTTAAGTTTTTCTATAATTTTTGAAGCTGTTGCTTGTATAGCAGGAACTGCAACAGAATTACCAAATTGTTTATATGCTTGCGCATCTGAAACCACAATTTTATAATTATCTGGAAAACCTTGTAATCTTGCCCATTCTCTTGGTGTCATTTTTCGAATTCCCTCTCGATTTACGTTTCCTCTAATATTAGTTACAGGTGTAAAATCTTTTAATCTAAAATCATAAAGTAAATTCCTTTCTCTTCCCATTCCTCCACAAACAACTGCGTTTGCAATTCCGTTATTTGGAATTATTTCGTAACCAAATCCGTTTCCTTTACTTGCGTGTCGAGCTTTATGATTCCGTAAAGTATTTACATAAGTTTCAGACAGGTAGTATTTTACTGAAACTGTTTCAGTTTCCAAAATATCTTCAATGGTTATTTTCTTCTTTATTGGTTTTGGATATTCAAATTCAGAAATATTTAAATCTTTTCTAAACCCTACGATAAAGATTCGTTCTCTATTTTGTGGAACACCAAATTCTTTAGCATTTATTACTTGTGGTTCAGGAACAAAATAACCTAAATCTTCACGTAATACATTTAAAATTGTAGCTAATGTTTTTCCTTTATCGTGACTTCTTAAACCTTTTACATTTTCTAAAAAAATTGCTTTCGGTTTTTTCTTTTTTATGATTTCGGCTACATCGAAAAATAAAGTTCCTCTTGTATCTTCAAATCCGCCTCTTTTTCCTGCTATAGAAAATGCTTGACAAGGAAAACCAGCACATAAAACATCAAAACCGTCAGGTATATAATTCTTAGTCGATTCTTTTGTAATATCGCCAAATGGAACTTCTCCAAAATTAGCTTGATAAGTTTGTTTTGAATATTTGTCCCATTCGCTTGTAAAAATACATTTACCATTTAGATTTTGAAGAGCAAGTCTAAAGCCTCCAATTCCAGCAAACAAATCAATGAATTTAAAATCAGGATTTTTGGAAGCAGGAAAAGGAACAATTTCTTGTTGGAAAACCAAATATTGTAAAGCTTCTTCTGCAGCTAAATGTGATGTTTTTTCCTCAGGAAATTTATATTCAAATAAATTTTTAACGTGTTCTATTGCATCAGGTTTGTAAAATTGTGATACCCCGTTTTTATGATTTTGTAAATAATGCGTAAACGAAGCTTCAGTATCTTTTTCAGATTCTATAAGTGTTATTTTGAATTTTTTTTCTTCAAAATTTTCAATCGATATTTTTTCTTTTAGAATCACGTTTTTTAATAGAAATTTTAGAAATGCAATTTACGAAAAAATTGTCATTCTGTAGATGAAGGAAAACAATGTGTGCCTTTTGTTTTGCCCCCTGTAAAACAAGAGTAATCTTTTAAATTTCGATTATTAATTAGGCTACTTTTTTTTTATTAAAATAAGGTGTTTTTCTTTATTCCATTTTCCCATAGGATTTACTCTTCCCAGTAGCCCATGAAGTCAATCATAAAAATTAGAAGTAAAAAAATTGATAGTTTGTTCATTTCTTAAATGTTAGCTAACGTTTCTTGTATGGTGCGTCTGCATCCCACAGGGTGCCTATGCATTATACAAATTGTTAGCAAATGTTATTCAGTAGCTTTAAAGAGGGAAAAACCGTTGTTTCTTCCAATGATTAGCAAAAAATCATTTTTAGGTATGAACCCTACAACAGGATCTCCCTTTACTACTTTTCCACAAGACGGTTTCTTTATTTTGCATTCTACTTTAGGTTTATGAGTTAATGTAATTCCACCCTCTTCGTTTTGAGCCAATACGGCCACAACAAACTTATCGTTTGCTCCATTGTTGCCAACCACTAAGAGTTCTTGATTCCTTTTCGTATAAGCTCCATAGATTTCCTTAGTTTTAATTTTTGCAGCTTTATATCTTTTAATTTTTTTGAGATTTGTTACATCATATTGTACAGCATTATCATTCCCTATCAATAGTATTTGTTGATCAGGTATGAGCCATTGTATGTCAGTAGGTAAGTAACCATTTGCAGTCTTATGTTTGCTTAGAAATTCATAGTTATTATTCTCTAATTCCGAATAAACATGAAAACCTTCATGTCTAGATGCAATGAATACGTTCTTCCCGCTTTTAATAATATTTGTTTCTGTATCAAAGAACATGGTTTGATTTTCATTTGATAAATCAATAATCTTATTTATTTCATCATTCATATCCACTTTAAGTACTGCTTTCTCTACACTTGAAATCAGGTAAACAATTCCTGATTCAATAATAAACTTGATAAACTCTGGTACTGCGATTGTTCTTACTTTGATGGGGTACTCATATCCGAAATGTCATATACTAAAATTTGATCAAGACCAAAGCTTTCTCCATAGGCTAAATAGAGGAGATTCCCTTCTTTTTCAATTTGACCTGAACCCCAGCCTAACTGAGTTGTTGAAATTAGTTTGATTGCGGCTATATCAGTCAAGTCCCAAATCTTAAATCTATTGGCATGACGTGTGATGAGCGTATTATCAAGAAACAATGATTTGCCAAAGTCTCTTTCTACGTCATTTTCTAATACTTCTTCAGGCTCAATGATTTGAATAGGGATCTCTGTGTATTTATCTATATTACTTAACTTAATCATGTTGACTGTTTTTTTAAATATTTGCTAACGTTTAAAAGTAGCGGATTTTTAAGCACTAACTTTTCAGATTAACAATGACCTTATATTTATAAAATTCATTTTCGTTTAAGCGATTAAACCGCTATTTTTTATACACCTTGTGCCTGTTGCACCAGTTTGTTGCTAAAGATAGTAAAGGAATCTAAAAGCGGCTTAGTTATTTGTTAACTTTAGTTGTGCAAGACAAAAAAGACTAGCAATAAAAATTGGTTTCTCATTTTCAATTGAGCGAACGCATTCCGAAACACAACTTTTACCGCAAGTTAATAGCGGTATTACATTTAGACTTTTTATATGCATCAACCCAGCCTTTTTATGGCGAGAGTGGTCAGAAAAGTATTGATCCTGTTGTGTTCTTTAAACTGTGTTTGGTGGGGTATTTGGAGAATTTAATAAGCGACCGTAAATTGATCCAACATTGCAGTATGCGCTTAGATATACTGTATTTTCTGGGCTATGATATTGATGAAGCTTTGCCTTGGCATTCTACCATTAGTCGCACGCGTCAATTATTTCCT